>JBBSKJ010000028.1:0-12683 GCA_038256475.1 Micropepsales bacterium
ATAACCTGCCCATCGGCCCAGTGGCCGGTGGGTCATCCTCGCACTCAGCCGCCCAAACAGCAAGGCATGAAGAATTCATGCGGTATTACAGCCGCATATCATTCGCGGAACCTTGTGGCGCGGCGACCAGCTTGACATGCGCCACCAACCGGGCGCCTTGCCATACCTCGACCCCGTGAATTTGGCGGAGCTTTTCCGCTTCCTCCATTGCGGCCATGTCGTTGGTCACCATCACAACGCGCGCCGAGACAATGCGCTGGGTGCGATCCAGACAATAGAGCTTGTATTCCATGCCTCCAGCTTATGCGCGCGCCCGGCGCGCGCATTAACAAAGCTCAAGGGGGAGAATTTTTTTCATCGCTGTTTCAGACAGCGGCGGCACGTCTGGGTATTGCATAGACCCGGCTGGTGCCCAGCATGTAGGCGTGGAACGGGCCGGCAAAAAGCCCGGCGATGGCGGCATCGCCCACATCCAGC
This sequence comes from Micropepsales bacterium, assembly GCA_038256475.1. Classification (GTDB taxonomy): domain Bacteria; phylum Pseudomonadota; class Alphaproteobacteria; order Micropepsales; family Micropepsaceae; genus Rhizomicrobium. The sequence continues at coordinate 478 of JBBSKJ010000028.1, forward strand.
CCGCCGGTATAGGCGCCAAAGGATGGCAGGATCAGCCTGAGGCCGTCGCTGACAAAGCAGCGCCGGCGCACCGTGCGGCCCCATTTGGCGACGCTGGCGCAAGGATGCAGGTGGCCGGCCACCTCACCCGGCTCGAAGCTGGCTCGCGGTTCGTGGCGGAAAATCAGCCCACCCATGCGACAGGTTTCGGCGATCTCGCCCGCCAGCCAGGACGGCGGATGCGGGTCGTGATTGCCCGTGATCCAGACAAAACGGGCCGCCGCACCCAAAGCTTCCAGCATGCCGCGTTCTTCGGGGCCCAGGCGGCCCGCAGCATCCGCGTCATGAAAGGAATCCCCCAAGGCGATCACCCGCGCCGGCTTGTGGCGGGCAATGGCGCGGGTCATGCGCGCCAGCGTGTTGGTGGTGTCATAGGGCGGCAGGAACTGGCGGCCCCGGGCATAGGAACTGCCCTTCTCGAAATGCAGGTCCGAAAAGATCAGCGCGTCATGGGCACGGACATAGGCCGCGCCGCAGGCATCCAGCAGCAGGGTCTCGCCATTCACGTCTATGACAAGGTCGCCCGAAGCCGAATCAGTCAACACGCATCGCATCCCGTATCAAGGCATCTTCATTCTCGCGCAGAATAGCCTCGTCCGCCTCGCCCGCAACCATGTGGACATCGATCTCCAGCAGCGCCGGCACCGCCAGCGGCGACACCCGCTCCAGCCGCCGGGTCACGATCCGCCGCTTGACCCGCGCCAGCATGTCGCCCAGACGCGCGATGTCCAACAGACCCGTCCCCGCATCGGCATAGGTCGCGCGCAGCAGCACATGGTCGGGCTCATGCTCCCTGAGGACGTCGTAAATGAGGTCGGAAGAAAATGTCACCTGTCTTCCGCTTTTTTCCTTGCCGGGAAAGCGGCGCTGGATCAGGCCCGCAATGATGGCGCAGTTGCGGAAGGTGCGCTTGTACATGTTGGAATCCGCCAGCCAGGCATCCAGATCGTCGCCCAGCATGTCCTGGTCGAACAAGACATCCATGTCGGCGCCGCTCATGTCCTTCGCCGCCCAAACCGCAAGCGCATATTCATTGGCGACAAAGCCCAAAGGATGCAGCCGCGCCCGCTCCAGCCGCCGGGTCAAAAGCATGCCCAAAGTCTGGTGCGCCAGCCGGCCTTCAAACGGATAACAGACAAGATAATGCCGCTTGGCGCGGGGGAACGTCTCCACCAGCAACTGGCCCGGCTTGGGAAGAACGCTGCGCCATTCCTGGATCTTCAGCCATTCCTGCACGGGCTCGGGCAGCCGGGACCAGCTATCCGGGTTGCTCACCATTTCGCGCACCCGCTGCGCCAGGAAGGTGGAGAGCGGAAACTTGCCGCCATTGTAGCTCGGGATTTCCGCTTCGGTATCGCTGGAACGGGTGACGAAGGCGCCGTTCTCGCGCAGGCCCTCAAAGCGCAGCACGGTGCCGGCAAAGACAAAGGTATCGCCGGGCGACAATTGCTCGATGAAATATTCTTCCAGTTCGCCCAGCTTGCGACCGCCCGCGCCCGCCGGACGCCCACGCGATTGCAGCCGCACCTCCACCATCGGGTCTTCCACGATCACCCCGGCATTGAGGCGGTATTCCTGCGCCAGCCTGGGATGGGCCAGCCGGAACTTACCCTCCGGGGTTTTGCGCAACCGGGCATAGCGATCATAGGAACGCAGCGCATAGCCCCCGGTGGCGACGAACTCCACCACCGCGTCAAAGTCCTTGCGCGTCAGGGTGGCGTAAGGCGATGCGCCGCGCACTTCCTCGAACAAGGCGTCGGCATCGAAAGGCGCGGCGCAGGCCGTGCCCAGCACATGCTGCGCCAGCACGTCCAGCCCGCCCGCTTTCAGCCGCTCGCCATCCAGCTCGCCCGCCAGCACCGCGTCACGCGCGGCATTGCATTCCAGCACCTCGAAGCGGTTGGCGGGCACCAGCAGCGCGGCGCTGGGTTCGTCCAAACGGTGATTGGCCCGGCCAATGCGCTGGACCAGACGCGCCGCGCCCTTGGGCGCGCCGATGCAGATCACCTTGTCGACCGCACCCCAGTCGATCCCCAGATCCAGGGTCGAGGTGCAGACCACGGCGCGCAAGGCCCCCTTGGCCATCGCCGCTTCCACCTTGCGCCTTTGCTCGGGCGCCAGACTGCCGTGATGCAGCGCGATGGGAAGGTTGGAATCGTTGATCGCCCACAATTCCTGGAAGGTGCGTTCGGCCTGGCTGCGGGTGTTGACGTAGACCAGCGCGGTCCTGGCGGTGTGGATCGCGGCCATCACGTCCAGCATGGCGTGACGCGCCAGATGTCCCGCCCAGGGGACATAGGAATCCGAAGCACTGATCTCGATCTGCGGCCTGGCGCCGCCTTGCGCGATCACCAGCTCGGACAGCGCTTCGCCATGGAGAGGCTGTGGCTGCAAAAAACGTTGCAGCGGCACAGGGTCTTTCACGGTGGCGGACAGTCCCACCCGGCGATGCGCCGGCGCCAAGGTGGACAGCCGCGCCAGCCCCAGCGCCAGCAGATCACCGCGTTTGGAATTGTACAGCGCGTGCAGCTCGTCCAGCACCACGGTTTTGAGAGACTCGAACATCTGCGCCGCGCGCGGATGCGCCAGCAGCAGTCCCAGCTGTTCGGGCGTGGTCAGCATGATGTCGGGCGGAGCATGGCGTTGGCGCTGGCGGCGGGCGGCGGGCGTATCGCCGGTGCGGGTTTCCACCGTGACGGCCAAACCCATCTGTGCGATCGGGGCGTCGAGATTGCGCGCCACGTCCACCGCCAGAGCCTTGAGCGGCGAGATATAAAGCGTATGAAGCGCGGCCTTGCGCGATCGTTTGGCCCCGGGCCGCGCAGCGGCCAAATCGGAAAATCCCGAGAGATCGATCAGGCTGGGCAGGAATCCTGCCAGGGTCTTGCCACCGCCCGTCGGCGCCACCAGCAGCACGCTGTGCCCCCGTGACGCATGGTCCACCAGCGCCAGCTGGTGGGCGCGCGGCTGCCAGCCGCGTTCGGCAAACCAGTCCTGAAAGCGGGTGGGCAGCATGGGGCGCACACAGAACACAGGCGCTTCGCAAAATGCGAGAAGATTCTTATTTGCTTTCGAGAAGCCGCTTCAATTCGGCTTCCGGGGTTCCATAGAAGCTGCCCGCCACCTGCTCGATCCCGGCGCGGTTGATGATGGTGAGCTGGCCGCGACGGGTCGTCACCAGCCCGCGCCGTTCAAAACCGTGGATCGCCACCGTGACGCCGGCGCGGCGCACGCCCAGCATCACCGCCAGGAATTCATGGGTCAGCGGCACCGCATCGCTGGTGGTGCGGTCATGGGCCATCAGCAGCCAGCGGGCCAGACGCTGCTCCAGCTTGGCACGGCCATTGGCCAGCGCGGTATGCGCGGTCTGGATCATGAAGCCCTGGGCCGATTTCAGGAACAGGGCGCGCAGGCTCTCGCTTTTGGCGATGGCGCCGCAGAACGCGTCCTGGGCAATGCGGTGGCCGCTGCCGCCGATCTGCATATAGGTCGAATGCTGCGCCCGGCTGTCGCCCATGATGAGCGGCACGCCGGTGACGCCCTCATACCCGATCACACCGACTTCGATGCGATGATCTTCGGCATCCACCGCCACGACAGAGGCGACACCGATCTCGAGAAAATAGGCATGGGTGATCGGCTTGCCCGGCACCTCGATCACCTGACGTTCCTTGAGCGTCAGGGCTTCGAGATGGGGTCCGATCAGGTCCCAATCCTCAAGCAGAATATTCTGCAAAAGCCGGTTGCGAATTCCGGCGCGCGCATGCGCTTCCAGCATTTAGACGAGCCCAGCCATGATGTGCGAAGCGGCCCCCTCAACGCGCTTCGCGGCGCCCCCTGAATCGTGCGGCGGCCTTGCGAAAATACCGGTATGTCGCGGAAAACACACGGCTATTTTAGTACGAAAGCGTACCTGATGGGCGTAGTTTGAAAATATGTCCCGCATGATTCACACCCATGAGATAACTCGTCAGTACACAGATAATCTATCTCCACGCCACCCATTGGTGGGCGCGAGAAACGCACCGGATGAAAACGAATGTACGGAAGGATCGGTTGCGTCAGTCGCGGAAAAAGTCGATCACGGCCTGACGGGTGCGTGGGTCGCCAACCGCCGACATGTGATCGCGACCCGGAATAGCCACGGCCTGACCGTCTGCAAAGGCCTGCGCCAGGGGTTCGGGGCGACCGGCGGTATCGTCCAGCGCTCCGCACACAACAAGGATCGGCCGCGTTAACGCCGCAAGTGTGGCAGGCGCAAGGCGCGGTGACATGGCCCGCATGCAGGCGGCCAGCGCAAAACGGTCCTTGCCCGGCTGATCGGCAAAAGCGCGAAACATCCTGGCCCTGGGATCGGTGATACTGTCCTTGTCGGGCGTCAGCAGCGCATCAGCCAGTGCCGCACGCGCCTCGGGCGCGGTGATGGCATCCTTCAGATAATTCTCGCCAACCCCGGCTATCGCCAGCTTGATCACGCGCCCCGGATGCGCCGCCAGCAGCCTGAGGCCGATAAAGCCGCCCATCGAATAGCCGCAGATCAGGGCCTGACCCAGATCCGCCGCGTCCATCACCGTCAGCACATCTTCGGCCATGCGGTCATGGCCATACGCACTCTCGTCATGCGGCTTGCCGCTGTCGCCATGGCCACGGCAATCCATCGCAACGATCGAAAAACCCGCTTCGGCGAGCCCCCGATACCAACCGGTGGATTTCCAATTCTGTGCCCGGCTCGAGCCGAAGCCATGCACCAGCACAACCGCAGGGCGCTCTGAATTCTCTGACCCCTCGCGCTCGAACGACAGGGCAGTACCGTCGCTGGTGTTGGTGAATTCCGGCATGACTTGTCCCAGATTGCAGGCGTCAAACTCGCAAAGCCGCGCCTGTATGTCTATAACGCCAACCATGAAACGATGGCTTCTGGTCGCTGCCCTGATGGGCGGCCTGGCCGTGGTGCTGGGCGCTTTTGCCGCCCATGGCCTGCGACCAGTGTTGAGCGAGCCGATGCTGGCGACGTTTGAAACCGGCGCGCGGTATCAGATGTATCACGCTCTTGCCATTGGCCTGGCGGCGTTTGCCGTGCGGGGCCGCGCCGCCCGGCTTGCCAACATCGCCGCCGCGCTGTTTCTCATCGGAATCCTGCTGTTTTCGGGCTCGCTTTTTCTGCTGGCCTTCACCGGGGTGACATCCTTGGGGATGATCACACCGGTTGGCGGTCTGAGCTTTATCGCCGGATGGGCCGCGCTGGCGCTGGCGGCGCTGAAGCTGGAAAGCCCTGAATAGGCCGTCAGGATGGCGTGATAAAGTCGCTCAGGTCCTGAACATCCCGCGACGATCGTCCTTTTTGATGACCTGACAGGGCGGCGAGAAAACGCTCGCCCCAGTCCGAAATGTCGTTGCGCAGCAAGCTGGCATAGAGTTCGGCATGACGCTGTTTTCGCTCATCCTGGGGCATCGCCATGGCGCGGCCGATGGCTGCGCCCACCGCATCGGGATCGTAGGGATTGACCAGCAGCGCGGCGCGAAACTCATCAGCGGCGCCGGCAAAGCGTGACAGGATCAACACGCCTGGATCGTCCGGATCCTGGGCGGCGACATATTCCTTGGCCACCAGATTCATGCCGTCGCGCATCGGCGTCACCAATCCGACATGGGCCGCGCGGTACAGGCCCGCCAGCGCCGTACGGCTGTAGGGGCGGTTGACGTAACGCACCGGCGTCCAGGCCGCTTCGCTGAAGGCGCCGTTGATCCGGCCGGCGGCCGAACTGACCGCCTGCTCCATCTCGGCATACTCCTTGATCTGGCTTCTGCTTTTTGGGGTAATTTGCAGATAGGTCACCTTGGCCAGCCATTGCGGATGGCCAACCAGAAACCGCTCATAGCCTTCCATTCGCTGTGCGATCCCCTTGGAGTAATCCAGGCGATCAACGCCGATGATCAGTTTTCCGGGAATGGAGTTGATCACCTTGCGGACGAATTTTGTGCGCACAGACCGGCCGGCAAGGCGGCTGAACTGCCGGGTTTCGATCCCCACCGGGAACGTCCCAAGGCGCATGGCCCGCCTGCCGCTGCCCAGCGTCAGCGACATGTGGGACGCCGTGCCCAGCTCCTTGGCCAGATAGCGCGCGAAATTGGCGGCATCACCCTCGGTCTGAAAGCCCACCAGGTCATAGGCGCCCAGCGCGGGGATCAGCGTGTCATGATGCGGCATCGCCGTGAGGATTTCCGGCGGCGGTAGCGGAATGTGCAGGAAAAATCCGATCCGGTTGTTCAGCCCCCGGGACTGCAATGCCTGCGCCAGCGGGATCAGGTGATAGTCATGCACCCAGATAATGTCGTCGGGCTTGAGCACCTTGGCCAGTTCGTCAGCGAATTGCTCGTTGACGCGCCGATAGCCGGACAGGTCACGGCGCGAAAACTCCGCCAGGTCGATGCGATAATGAAAAATCGGCCATAACACGCGGTTGGCGAAGCCGTTGTAATACTCCTCGAAATCCTCGGTCCTCAGATCCAGGACGATGTAGCTGTTCCTGCCTTTTTTGATGGTGTGCGTGCGGGGCGTATCGTTGACCTCGCCGCTCCAGCCCAGCCAGACACAGGGATTCTTCTTCAGCGTGGATTTGAGCACGACCTCGAGCCCGCCCGGTTGAATGCCCGCCTTGGGAATGGCGACGCGATTGGAGATTATGAAGATGCGCGCCAATACCGCTCCTCCCAGCTCTGGCTCAGCCGCATGGCGCTGAGGATGACGCCCGCCATCGAATAGGTCTGCGGGAAGTTGCCCCACAGAGCACCCGTCTCCGGATGAATGTCTTCGGCGAGCAGTCCGAAACTGTTGCGCAAGCCCAGCGCGTCCTGGTAGCGCTCGCGCGCCTCCTCGCGCCGCCCCAGCGACGCCAGCGCATCGATCAGCCAGAAGCGGCAGACCAGGAATTCGGTTTCCGGCAGGCCGAAATCGTCTTCCGCCGCATAGCGCATCACATGGCGGCCGCGCACCAGATCCTTTTCGATAGCCGCCACAGTGGATGCAAACCTCGGATCCTTCGGATCGATAAAGCCCAGTTCGGGCAGCAGCAGCACGCTGGCATCCATATCGGTGATGCCTTCGGCGGCGGTAAAGGCCTGGCGTTTCTCGTTCCACACCCGCTTGAGCAATTCCTCGCGGATGGAATCGGCCAGTCCCTGCCAGTGATGCATTCGATCGATCAACCCCAGCCGCGCCGCGATGGCGGCGGTGCGGCTGATGCCTGCCCAGCACATCGCCCCGCTATGGGTATGCACCCGTTTGCGGCCACGATATTCCCAGATGCCGGCATCCGGCTCCAGAGCCAGGTTGGCGCATTGCTGCGCCATCTTTTCCAAAAGACGGAACAGAGGCTCGTCGCCCGGCACCGGCAGGCGCTTGTCGAAGAACATCGGCGTCGCCGCCAAGATCACGCTGCCATAGGCGTCGTGCTGTGCCTGATCCACGGCGGCATTGCCGATCCGGACCGGGCCATGGCCTTCGAAGCCCTTAAGGTCGGGGGCGATCCATTCGGTCAGGTCGTCCGACGGCACGATACCGTAACAGGGCTTGAGCGTGTCCTCATTGCCGGCGATGGACAGGATATAGGCAATATACTGCTCCATGGTCTGGGTGGTGCCGATGGCGTTCAGCGCCTTGACCACGAAATAGGCGTCGCGCAGCCAGCAATAGCGATAGTCCCAGTTGCGCCCGGAATGCGGCGCTTCCGGCAGCGAGGTGGTGAGCGCCGCGACGATGCCGCCGGTCTCCTCGAAGCTGCATAGCTTCAGCGTGATGGCGGCGCGGATCGACGCCTCCTGCCACTCATACGCGATGGAGAGCCGGCGCACCCATTCGCGCCAATATTCGCAGGTCCGCGCACGGAAATCTCGCACTGTGCTGGCAATGTCACCCTGGAAAGGTTCGTCGGGACCAAACACCAAATGCACCGGCCGGGTCAGGACGAACGGAGCTTCCTGCTGGATATAGGACAGCGCCGCATCGGTGGTCAGCCGCATCAAGGCCGGCTCGCCATAAGTGACATGACTGGAGCCCGCCACCCGCCGCTTCATGGGGTTGCCGTAGAATTGTGTGGGGCGCACCCGGATGGTGATGCGCGGCAGGCCCGCAATGGGTTCGATGAGCCGCATCAACTGCGGCGGGCGCAGTATACGTTCGTAATTGCGCAGGCGCGGCGCGAAATCGGTGATCCTGACCTGCGATCCGTCTTCGGCGGTCAGAACGGTAACCACGATGGCGGTGTTGCGGTCATAGGAGGACTGGCACTTCACCTGCCGGTCCAGCACCACATCGGCAAAACCCTTTTCCTCGTCGCCCGCGATCAGCCGGCTGAACACCGGGTCGCTGTCGAAACGCGGAAAACACCACCACACCAGCTGACCCCGGGCGTTGACCAGCGCGGCGATATTGCCATTGCCGATAATGGCCAGATCCGCGGGACAGTTCATCGCACACCGCCTTCGGCTACGCGGGCCAGCCATTGGCGCACAGCATGGGGCGTCTCGAAGACGTGCTCGGCGCCCGGAAAGCGCTGGCCGACCGAAAAGCCGCGCCCGCCCAGCTGCGGCAGGATACGGAACACATCCAGGTCGGTGGTGTCGTCACCGCCGAACAGCACGGTGCGGCCCTTGAACGGCTTTTGCCGCGCAAGCTCGAGGACAGCGCTGCCCTTGTTGATGCCTTTTGGACGCGCCTCGATCACCGCCTTGCCATGGAGGATGTGGATATTCTCCGCTGCGAACAGCTCGGCATGCTTTTCCATCGCCGAGTCCAGAACCGGCTTGGCCTCGGGCGCCAGGCGGTAATGCAGCGCCATGGCGCATTTCTTATCCTCCAGCAGCAGGCCAGGAACATGCTCTGCCAGGCCGGTGAAGATTTCGCGCACCGAATCAGGCAAGGGCGCGATGCGGGTGACCTCGCCCTTCACGCTGCGTATCTCGCCGCCATGCGTTCCAATCGCGGCGGGCTGGAACGGCGCGAACAGCTGGTCGATATTTTCCAGCGAACGGCCACTGACAAAGGCCAGCGCGCCTTGCAGCTGATGGGTGAGCCTTTCCAGCGCCCGCAGCAATTCGCCCGGCACTCTGACCCGGTCGGGGGTACGCGCCAAATCCAGCAACGTGCCATCTATGTCCAGCAAAAGAGCTGTGTTTCCACTGACCGGCGGCATCATTTACGCTTCCGTCGTTGTGGCCCGCAATTTTTAAGGCAAAATTGAAATGGGCTTCGATCCAATGGGATCGAAACGCTTAATCCCATCAATGGGTTCCCTCGAAAGGGGCTGTGATTTTCAGGTCGTGTGACGCGTCCAGGCAAACGCTCCGCCCTCCATTCCGGCATCATTGTCGACAGTGGTTACATTGCGGGGCAGCTTGAAATCGATGCAACGCGAATTGCCGCCCCCCAGATAGAGATGGTCGTAATTGAACACGGTGTCCAGCACGCCGATGAGTTTCTTGACACGCCTGTTCCAGCGGCGGTTGCCGATCTTGCGGCGTGTCTTGTCGCCCACCAGTACGTCGAAATCATTTTTCCGCTGCAAGGTGAGATGCGCCAGATCCATATGCGGCATCAACGTCCCGTCGCGAAACCAGGCCGTGCCGAAACCGGTTCCCAGCGTGCAAACCAGCTCGAGCCCCCTGCCCTTGATGACCGCAAGGCCCTGCACATCGGCATCGTTCAGCAACTTGACGGGCTTTTTCAGCTTCCTGCGCATCACCGCGGCCAGCGGAAAATTCGCCCAGTCCTCCGTGCCAAAGTTCGGCGCCGTCACCACCTTGCCCTCCTTGACCATGCCGGGAAAACCGATGGTGACGTGGTCGAATGCGCCCAGCGGCTTAACCAGCTTGATCAGCAACGGCACGATCTGTCGTGGCGCACGTTCGACAGGCGTCTTGACGCGCACCCGGTCCTTGAGAAATTTTCCCGTCGGGCCAATGACGGCCGCCTTAAGACCGCTGGCGCCGATATCGATACACAGAATGCGCTTCGCTTTCACAGCCATCTAAAAACCGTATCCCTGATCTTCTTCGCCGGCCGCTGCCTGGTCCACCAGCCACAACACTTCGCCCTGCGGCTTGAGAGCGCCCGCCGGCAGCGCGCCGCCGCGCGCCTGGGCGAGTGCGTCGCGCTTGGCCGCACCCGAGACCAGGAAAATAATCAGGGCGCTGGCTTCCAGCGCAGGATAAGTGAGTGTGATACGCGGCTCGCCGCGCCCTTGCGGCACCGCCGCCGCCCAGCGGGTGCGTTCTTCCAGAACTGGCTGGCCCGGCAGCAGCGAGGCGGTATGGCCGTCATCACCCAGGCCCAGCAACGTCAGATGAAACAGCGGCACGCCCGCTTCCAGGGTGCCCGCGCCATATTGCTGGCGCAACGCCCCGTCATAGCGCTCGGCGGCGCTTTGAGGACTGCCGTCGGTGGGAATGGCGAACAGCTTGCGCGGGTTGACGGTACCGGAGGCCAGCAAATTCTCGCGCACCATGCGGTAATTGGAATCCTTGTCGTCCATCGGGACGAACCGCTCATCGCTGAAGAAAAGTTCGGCGCAGCTCCAGTCCACATCCGCGGCTGCGAGCAACTGGTAGGTGGCGCGCGGGGTGGAGCCGCCCGACAGCACGACGCGGTACGGCCATTTGGCGGTCGCCACCCGGCCGGCAATGATCTCGGCCGCCCGCGCCGCCAGCGCGCCGGCATCCTTCACCACTTCCAGCGTGCCGCCAATCCGACTGTCAGACCGGTCGCTCATTTGCCGCCCAGGATGCGGATGGCGCGCCAGGAGCGGCCGTCCTTGGCCAACAGATCGTTGGCCGCGATGGGCCCTTCGCTGCCCGCCGCGTAATTGGGGAAGTGGCGCGGCGTGGTGTTCGCCCAGCCCTTTAGCACCGGCTCGACTAGCGCCCAGGCCGCTTCCACCTGGTCGGCGCGCTGGAACAGGGTGGCGTCGCCGATCAGGCAATCATAGATCAGCGTCTCATAGCCGACCGCCGGCGCCTGGTGGAAATAGTCCTTATAGTTGAATTTCATCGAGACGCTTTCCAGCGTCATGGACGGCCCCGGCCGCTTGGCATTGAAGCGCAGACGGATGCCCTCGTCCGGCTGGATGCGCAGGATCAGCCAGTCGGCATCCAGCTCATCCACCGGCGTATCGCGGAACAGGGCATAGGGCGCCTGTTTGAAGCGGATCGCGATCTCGCTGGAACGGATGTTCAGCCGCTTGCCGGTGCGCAGATAGAATGGCACGCCCGCCCAGCGCCAATTGTCGATCATCAGCCGCATGGCGGTATAGGTTTCGACTGTGGAATCCTTGGCAACATTGTCTTCGGCGCGATAGGCTTTCACCGGCATCTCCGCCACGGTTCCGGCGTCATACTGGCCGCGCACCACATCGGACATCGCCAGCGGATGAATGGCCTTGAACAGCTCGGCCTTCTTGGCGCGGATATCCTCGGCATCGAAGGACACCGGCGGCTCCATCGCCGTCATCGCCACCAGCTGGAACAGGTGATTGGGCACCATGTCGCGCAGGGCGCCGGTGGCTTCATAGAACTTGCCGCGTGTCTCGATACCGATGCTCTCGGCCACAGTGATCTGGACATGGTCGATGCGGTCGCGGTTCCAGATCGGCTCAAACAAGCCATTGGCGAAACGCAGCGCCATGATGTTCTGCACCGTCTCCGTCCCCAGAAAGTGATCGATGCGGTAGATCTGCTCTTCCTTCAGGTATTTCAGCAAATGCGCGTTCAGCGCGCGCGCCGATTCCAGATCATGCCCGAACGGCTTTTCCACGATCAGGCGGCGAAAGCCCTTGGCTTCCGACGACACCAATCCGGCTTCGCCCAGCATTCCGGCGATGGTGGCGAAGAAATGATCGGCGGTCGCCAGATAGAACAGCACATTGCCGCCCAGCCCCAGATCCTTGTCGATCTTGCTGAGCAGGCCCTCCAGCGCCGTGTAGGTTTCAGGCTTCTCAAAATCGCCTGTCAGAAAGGTCATCTGCCCCGACACAGCCTTCCACAGGCTTTCGTCGATGGTCTGTTCGGACTTGGCCAGCACCTGTTCCAGAAACTCGCGCAAACCATCGCGCCACTGCTCGCTGGTCTTTTCGCTGTGGCCGATGCCCACGAGAGCCAGCCGCTCCGGCAACAGG
>JBBSKJ010000029.1:0-12393 GCA_038256475.1 Micropepsales bacterium
GCGGGCAGTTCGGTGATCGCGTTGAAGATGTTCGGCTTGGCCGAGGCTTCCAGATCGGCCGCGCTCACAACCGTGGTGGGGGTCGGAGCATTGAAGCCGGCAGCCTGCAAGCGGCTGGACGACACAACGACCGATTCGACGCCTTCCTGCGCCATGGCGGCACCGGCGCCCAGCGCCAGAATGGCCGCACTACCCGCAAGACGCGCACGAGTCTTCGTCAAACCGTAATTCATAGGATATTCCCCCTGGACGTTTTTCTTCCGGCACGATGCCGAGCTACGGGGGTTGGATAGCAGACCATCGCGCTGCTAATCGAGAGAATATTCGCGAAAAATGCAGTCTTCAGGCATGGAAAGAGGCGAACGTCACATTATTGCAACGACAAAAGCCTGGGCCATTTTATGTTGCGGCGCACACAAAAAATCGGCGCCTTTCGGGGTTTTGCCCAGAATTGGGCTGAATGCCTGTGTTTTCCGCGCATTTTTTAGCCCCAAGGGGCACACAGGCCTTCGCGGCCCTTTCATCGCTATAATATAAGTAAAGCCACCGCATAACCAAAATAGGCGGTTATCCGTGTACGGACGGGATGCCATTTACGGGGAATCGCCGGCTTTGAGTCGGAAATCCGCGCCGAATCTTTACCGCGGCCGCCAGCACCCCATTCGCACCACGCCGCGCGCGATGGCGGGCCACCTTCGTTCCCGGCAGCGTTGACTTTTAACGGACCGCTGGAGAAACCCTGACAATGAACATTCTGGGGCTCCATTTCGGACACGATGCGGCCGTCTGCGTGCTTCGCGACGGCCAGATTGCCGCCTATGTGATGCGAGAGCGCCATGCGCGCATCAAGCATGCGATTTCCCTGGAGTTCAAAACCATCCAGGCAGCCATGGATGCCGCCAAGCTCACCTGGGACCAGCTTGACCACTGCGCGATCACATCGACGCAGAATGTCGAACTCATTATCGACGATCCGGACGCCTTCTCCATCGCGTTGCACAGCCACGCCGGTCATATCGCGCCGCGCACGCTGGTCGATCCCGCCGATGCGCAGGACCGAATCCAAAGCAGCCTGCAAAGCCACTCGCTGATGGACGTTTTCTACAATCCGGTTCATTCGAAATCCTTCGTCCGGCACAGTTATCGCAACGCGTTTCCAGAGCATCGCAATCGCCGCGCGGAAGATTTCCACCGCTTTGGAACACTGGATGTCTATGCGGACAGTCCATTGTGGCCCGGCGCGACACTGGCCGGAATTTCCGCGACAGATTTTTCCGCCATGCTTGGCGACAGTTCCACACGCCATGGTTTTCACCATCCCGTTACGGTTCAGATCGCTGGTCATGAGTTGCCGGGCTATTTCATTGCCCATCACATGGCGCATGCGGCGTCGAGCTATTACCAGTCCGGTTTCGACAATTCCGCGATCCTCACACATGACGGATTCGCCAACGGCTATGGCTATCTGGGCGGAATGTTCCTCTGGGCCGAAGCCAACCGGATCTATCCGGTGACACCGCATCATCTGGCTCTGGGCGGCCTTTACGATTTCATGGGCACGACGCTTGGGCTGGGGCATGAAGGCCCGTCCGGCAAGCTGATGGGCCTGGCCGCCTATGGGCAGCCGAAATTCTTCGATCCCCGCTTTGTCGGAAACCAGTATGACTGGAAGGCCGCGTCCATCGATTCCCGCAAATGGCTGGATCACTGTCTCCAGCAGGCGGGCGCGATGGGCTACAGCCTGGAACCATTCGGCTATCCCGCGCGAATTCTGGAGCCGATAAATGTCGATGTCGCGGCCAGCACCCAGAAGCTGTTCGAGGAAATATATCTGCGCGCTGTTGAAACGCTTGGTGACACCGTCTCGCGCATGGGACGGCGCAGCGACAATCTGTGCCTGTCCGGCGGTTGCGCGCTCAACTGCCCGTCGAACAGCCGGATCTTCCGCGAAAGCCAGTTCAAGAATGTTTATATTGAGCCGGGATGCGACGACAGCGGACTGGCGATCGGCGCGGCGACCTGGCTTTACCACAATGTCCTGGAGCAGCCGCTGCCGCCGCGAAACCAGGAGGGATATGCCACCCCCTATTTGGGATTGCCGATAGCGCATGACGCCATCCTCGCCGCCCTGGACGAAGCGGGCGAAGCGATTGAATTTCGCATCTGTGACGACAGCGCGCTGGATGCGGCCCAGGATCTTGCGCAGGACCGGATCATCGGCTGGTTTGAAGGGCGCAGCGAGGTCGGCCCCCGCGCACTAGGGCATCGCTCGATTCTCGCCGATCCGCGGCAGGGATCGAACTGGGAGCGGGTCAATGTTCTGAAGGGCCGGGAAGCCTGGCGCCCCTTCGCCCCGGCCGTTTTGGCGTCGCAGGCCGAGAAATGGTTTACCGGCATGCCGTTGCCCTCCCCGTATATGCTGTTTACCGGGACGGTGTCCTCTTCCCAGCTACCCGCCATCACCCATGCCGACGGAACGGCGCGCGTGCAGACTGTCGATCCGTCGTGTGGGGAGTTTTTCCGCGTCATCGAGCATTTCTTCGCGCATACCGGTGTCCCCGTGGTGCTGAACACCTCCTTCAACGGGCCGGGAGAACCCATTGTGGAGTCCCCAGCCGACGCGCTGCGCTTCCTTGTAAACTCCCAGCTCGATGCGCTCTATATAGGCGGCATGCGCGTCACCCGCCGCAACGCGAGGCCATCATGATCCGGTCCAGAATTCTTGCCGCCAGCAGCCTTTGCGCCCTTCTTTTTGGGGCAGGTGCCGGCGCGCAAACGGCCAAGCCGGCACTCTACACCGCTGAGCAGGCCCAGGCCGGCGCGACCGTCTATGCGCAGGCCTGTGCCAGCTGTCACGGCGGCGCCATGGAAGGCGCCGGTGCGCCGGAGCTGAAGGGCGCGGCCTTTAACGAACGCGCGCTGGCGCAGGGCATGACGCCGCAATCGCTGCACGATGTGGTGGCCTTCACCATGCCGCAGGTCGATCCCGGCGGACTGAAGCCCGAAGAGTATAGCGCCGTGGTTGCCTACATCCTGCAGCAGAATGGCTATCCCGCCGGAACGACACCGCTCGCGCCAAGTGCGCCGGGCATGAAAGAAACCAAGGTCACACCCTGATGGACACGAAGATAAAGGCCATTCTAGAAGGCATTTCCACCGCCACCCTCACCACGGTGCTTTTGAAAAAAGGTCTGCGCAATGTCTGGCTGCGCGGCGCTTTTCCAAGACAACCAAATCAAAAACGCCTGGTGGGAACAGCATTTACATTGCGCTTCGTGCCGGCGCGCGAGGACCTAGCGACGCCGGCCAGCTGGGCGTCACCGATATCGACGCGCGCGGCGATTGAAGCGATGGAAGAAGGCGTGATCGCGGTGGCCGATGCGATGGGCGTTACCGATGCCGGCATCTTCGGCGATATCCTTTGCGCCCGCATGGCCAAACGCAAAGTCGCCGCCCTGATCACCGATGGCGTGGTGCGCGACATGGAAGGCGTGCTGGCGACAGGTTTGCCGGTATGGTGCGCGGGCGCCGCGGCGCCGCCCTCCGTTGCCGGGCTGACATTCGTCAACTGGCAGGAGCCGATCGCCTGCGGCGGCGTGGCGGTGTTCCCGGGCGATACCATCGTCGCCGATGGCGATGGCGCGGTGGTGATACCGCAAGCCATGCTGGCCGAAGTCACGCAAATGGCCGCCGAACAGGAAGCCCAGGAATCCTGGATCATGGGCGAAGTGCAAAAGGGTGTGCCCCTGCCCGGCCTTTACCCGCCCAATGACGAGAACAAGGCGAAGTATGCTGCCTGGCGCAAAACGCAAAAAGACTGATCAGTCCCGGATGAAGTCGCGCAGCCTTCCATAGCTGCGTTCGATATGGCGGCGCATGGCGGCTTCCGCCGCCGCGCCATCGCGCTTCCCGATCGCCGCAATCACCGCGTCATGCTCATGCACCGCCTCTTCGGCGATCTCGCTGCGAAAGCAGGAACGGAAGATGTGGACGTGAACATGCAGCCGCGCCAGGGAATCGGCGATCAGATGATTGCCGCCGCCCTGGGCGATCAGCTTGTGAAATTCGGTATCCATGTCGGCAAAGCCGTCATGCGACGGGGCGTGGGCGCCGCTGACAGCGCCAAGACTGTCCATATCGCTTTGCGCCATCGCTTCGGCCGCCTTGCGCGCCGCATGCGGCTCGACCAGCAGGCGGAATTCGAACAGGTCGTCCAGCTGGGCACGGTCCATGCGGGGCGCGGTGGCATAGCCCGTGAAATGCTTTTTGCTGACCAGTCCATTGGCTTCCAGCATCGACAGCGCCTCGCGGATCGGCGTCTGCGAGACGCCCAATTCGCGCGCAAGGCTGTCCACGGAGACCCTGGTGTCCGGCGGCAACCGAAGCGACATGATGTCGGCCCTGATCCGGCGATAGACCTCTTCGGCCAGGCCGGAAGGCCGGGCAATCTGGCTGGGTGAGCCCGGCTTGGCCGCTGCTATATTTACCACTGACATAGCTGGGACTTTCCCGCAGAAGGGCTCGATTTTGCCATTGACCGGGTGAAGTATAACTCATACCGTCCGCCA
Organism: Micropepsales bacterium; assembly: GCA_038256475.1. Lineage (GTDB taxonomy): Bacteria > Pseudomonadota > Alphaproteobacteria > Micropepsales > Micropepsaceae > Rhizomicrobium. The sequence goes on from JBBSKJ010000029.1 coordinate 4,569, forward strand.
ATCCTATAGGATATTTGATCCGTATGCTGGCTTCTGTCGAGCAAGTCCGAGAACTGGCTGAAAGCATCCTGATCGCCAATGGCGTGCCGGCGGATCATGCCCGCACCCAGGCGGGGCTCTTCATTGAAGCGGAGATGCGGGCGATCCCCTCCCACGGACTGCTGCGCCTGCGCCGGGTGATCGAGCGCATTCATGCCGGCCTGACGGTGCCCGCTACCAGCGGCAAGCAGGTCTGGACCGCGCGCAGTTTCCTGGCCGTGGACGGTGAACGGGGCCTGGGGCCGGTGGTCGCCATGGCGGCGCTGGACACGATCGTGCCGCGCGCGCAGCAAGATGGCATCGCCATTGCCGCCATTCGCAACACCAACCATCTGGGGGCGCTCGCCTATTATGCCGAGCATGTCGCCAATCTGGGTCTGACCTGTATCTCGCTCACCATTTCCGAAGCGCTGGTCCATCCCTATGGCGGTCGCAAGGCGATGATCGGCACCAATCCCATCGCCATCGGCGTGCCCTCCTCGCCCTATCCCATGGTGCTGGACATGGCCACCGGGCTGGTCTCGATGGGCAAGATTCATGACCACGCCAATCGCGGCGCACCGATCCCGCTGGGCTGGGCGCTGGATGAGAATGGCGACCCCACCACCGATGCCAGCGCCGCCAAGAAAGGCGCCATCGCGCCGTTTGGCGGGCCCAAGGGTTATGCGCTGGGCATCGCCTTTGAAGTGCTGGTCGCCAGCCTGGCGGCGTCCGCCATCGGCACCGATGTCAGGGGTACGCTGGATTCGGTGAATGTCAGCAACAAGGGCGATCTCTTCATCGTCATCGCCCCGCCACATGCCGAATCCGCCAAGGCGCTGGTAACCGAATATCTCGACAGCATCCGCGCAGCAGCGCCGGCCGATCCGGAACATCCGGTGCTGGCGCCGGGCGACCGCGCCCACAAGGTGCGGGCGCAATCGGAAAAGCGCGGCGTCTATCTGGATGACGGGCTGTGGGAAGACCTGCAAAAACTGGCGGCGGAATCTGAAAAAGGAAAAGTGAAATGACCGGTATCTTCGGCGCCCTGCGCCTTCCCGCTTCCGTGATCTTCGGCTCCGGCCAGCGTGCCGCGATCGGCATGATGACCGCCCAGATCGGCAAGCGCGCCCTGATCTGCACCGATGCGCGGCTGGGGGGCGACGCCCAGTTCAAGGCCATCGTCGCCGATATCGAAGCCAATGGCGTCAAGACCAAGGTCTATGACCGCACCGAGGCCGATCTGCCGATGGAAGGCATTTCCGGCTGCGTCGCCGAATGCGCCGACTTCAAGCCCGATGTGGTGCTGGGCATCGGCGGCGGCTCTTGCATGGACATGGCCAAATGCGTCGCGGTGCTGCTGCAGCATGGCGGTTCCTTGCGCGACTATTACGGCGAGAACAAAATCCCCGGCCCGGTGGCGCCGGTGATCGCGGTGCCCACCACGTCGGGCACCGGCTCGGAAGTCACGCCGGTGGCGGTGATCGCCGACACCGAACGCGGCACCAAGGTGGGCATTTCCAGCCCCTATCTGATCCCGCGCGTGGCGGTGTGCGATCCCGAGCTGACGGTTTCCTGCCCGCCCGGCCTCACGGCGGTCAGCGGCGCCGACGCGCTGACCCATGCCATTGAAAGCTTCACCGCCGCGCGCCGCGAAGTAACGCCCGACCTGACCGTGAAGAACGTGTTCGTGGGCAAGAACGCACTGTCCGACACTTTCGGCCTGCTGGCGCTCAAGAACATTTTCCAGGCGCTGCGCACCGCGGTGAAGGATGGCAAGAATATTCAGGCGCGCGAGCAGATGATGCTGGCCTCGCTGGCCGCCGGCTGCGCCTTCGGCGCGGCGGGCACCGCGGCGGCGCATGCCATCCAGTATCCGGTGGGCAACGAAACCCATACGCCCCACGGCATGGGCGTGGCGCTGCTGATGCCCTATGTGATGGAGTTCAACCGTCCTGCTTGCGTTGCCGCCTTCGCCGAGATCGGCCGGACCATTGGCCTGACTGGCACCGACGAAGAACTGTCCCGCAAACTGATCGATGAAGTCGCCAGCCTGCTGAAGGACATCGGCATTCCGGTTACGCTCAAGGAACTGGGCCTGCCGGAAGACAAGCAGGACTGGACAGCGGAAAGCGCCATCGGCGCCGCACGCCTGGTCAACAACAATCCGAGGCTGCTGGACCTGGACGCCATCAAGGCGATCACCCGCGCCGCCTATTCCGGCGACCGCGCCACGCTTGCTTCGTAATTTCGCCAGCAGAGAGATCCATGACCAACACTGTCACCGTCCCAACGCCCAAGACCGGCCCCGCGCCCTTTGCAATTCCCACTGACCTGTGGATCGGCGGCAAATGGGTGGAAGCCGCCAGCAAGAAGCGTGTCGATGTCTTCGATCCTTCGACTGGCAAGAAGATCACCGATGTCGCCGACTGCGACGCCAGTGACGCGCTTGCCGCAGTGGATGCCGCCGACAAGGCCGCTGCCGCCTGGGCCGCGACCACACCGCGCCACCGCGCCGAAATCCTGCGCAAATGTTACGAGAAGATCGTCGAGAATATCGAATGGCTGGCCTATCTGATCAGCCTGGAGAACGGCAAGGCGCTGCCCGACGCCCGCGCCGAAGTCCTCTACGCCGCGGAATTCTATCGCTGGTATGCGGAAGAAACCTGCCATGTGCTGGGCGAAATCGCCCTGGCCCCGGCCAGCGGCGCGCGCATCCTGGTGCAGTATCAGCCCATCGGCGTCGCGCTGCTGATCACGCCCTGGAATTATCCGGCGGCGATGGCGACGCGCAAGATCGCGCCGGCCCTGGCGGCCGGTTGCACCGTGGTGCTCAAGCCCGCCACCGAAACGCCCCTCACCGCCTTTGCCGTCGCCCAGATCATGCATGACTGCGGTGTGCCGGCGGGCGTGGTGAATGTCGTCACCACCGCCAAGGCCAGCGCTTTGTCCAAGGCGGTGCTGCACGATCCGCGCGTGCGCAAGATTTCCTTCACCGGCTCGACGCCGGTTGGCCGCGCTTTGCTGCACGAAGCCGCCGACCAGGTGATTTCCTGCGCCATGGAGCTGGGCGGCAACGCCCCCTTCATCGTCTGCAAGGACGCCAACCTGAACGACGCGCTGGACGGCGCCATGCTGGCCAAGATGCGCAACAGCGGCGAGGCTTGCACCGCCGCCAACCGCTTCTATGTCCATAATGACATCTACCAGCCTTTCACCGATGGCATGGTGGAGCGCATGTCCAAGATCAAGCTGGGCGAAGCCACCGACCCGGAATCCACCCTAGGCCCGATGGTCAACGAGAAGTCGGTGGCCAAGATCGCCGAACTGGTGGACGACGCGGTGGCCAAGGGTGCCAAGCTGCTCTTGGGCGGCCAGCGCCTCAACCGGCCGGGCTACTACTATCCCCCGACCGTGCTGTCGGACGTGCCGGACAATGCCGACATGATGAAGGAAGAAATCTTCGGGCCGGTGGTTTCGCTGCAATCCTTCACCGATGAGGCCGAGGCCATCCGCAAGGCCAACGACACCGAATATGGCCTGGCGGCGTATGTCTATACCCAGGACCTCAAGCGCGGCATGCAGATCTGCGAAAAGCTTGAAGCCGGGATGCTGGGCCTCAATCGCGGCCTGATGTCGGACCCGGCCGCGCCGTTCGGCGGCGTCAAGCAGTCGGGCCTGGGCCGCGAAGGCTCGCACCATGGCCTTATCGAGTTCTGCGAAATCAAATACGTCTCGACCAACTGGTAGGTTTCCTCTCACCATGGGCGGGCTTGACCCGCCCATCCAGAGCAACAGGCTCCGATTTTCAAAGAGGCTGGATGGCCGGCTCAGGGCCGGCCATGGAGACAGGGAAGGTTCAGGAAGAACAACTCACTTCCAGATCGCACATGTTTGGCGGCGGCGGCGCAGCAAAGGCTTCGTCGCCGTCATGCGTTTCAAACGGCGCCTGCAGCAGCTTGAAGATGCGGTCCAGGGTTGCGGTGTCGCCCTGGTCTTCCACCGCCCGGATCGCGGTTTCCGCCACCCAGTTGCGCAGGACATATTTGGGGTTGATCCGTTCCAGACCTGACAGATCTTCGCTTTCGGTGCGTACGCGGTAACGCGAAAGCCACGCTTCTGCGTCCACATTGGCATCACCGAACAGCTTCAGCCAGTCCGCGTCTTCGCCGGTCAGATTGCGGAAGGAAAGCGTATAGTCGGCGCGGGTTTTGTTCATCAGCGCCAAAAGCCCGCCGATCAGCTTGTTGTCACCTTCCACCTCGTGCGTCAGCCCCAGCTTGGCGCGCATCAGCGCGTGATAGGTGCCGCCGAAATGGTTTTCGAAGGTGGCCAGCTTTTCGATCAGGATTTCGGTAGGGATCAGGTCGGACAGCGCCAACGCCAGGGCGCGCAGGTTCCAGTGCGCGATCACCGGCTGGTTGATGAAACTGTAGCGGCCCTGTGTGTCGGTATGGTTGCAGATGAACTGCGGATCATAGGCATCCAGAAAGCCATACGGGCCGTAATCGATCGTCAGGCCGAGGATGGACATATTGTCGGTGTTCATCACGCCATGGGCGAAACCCACCGCCTGCCACTGCGCCACCATCACGGCGGTGCGCCGCACGATTTCGCCGTACCAGGCGGCATGGTCGCCGACCAGATCGGGAAAATATTCCGCAATAACGTGATCAGCCAGAACACGAACCTGGTCCTTCTCGCCGCGATGAAAGAAATGCTCGAAATGGCCGAAGCGGATGTGGCTGCGGGCCAGCCGCGTCAGCACCGCGCCCGGTTCAGGCGCTTCGCGCATCACTGTCTCGCCAGTAGCCATGATCGCCAGCGCCCGGCTGGTAGGGATGTCCAGCGCCGCCATCGCCTCGCTGCAGAGATATTCGCGGATAGTGGAACGCATCACCGCGCGGCCATCGCCGAAACGTGAATAGGGTGTTTTGCCGGCGCCCTTGAGCTGGACGTCCCACAATTCGCCTTTGCTGTTACGAACCTGCCCGATCAGAAGCGCGCGGCCATCGCCCAGCTGTCCCGCCCAGACGCCGAACTGGTGTCCGGAATAGACCATGGCCAAGGGCGAGAAGCCTGGAAGTGGTTGATGGCCCGATGCCAATTCGACAAAAGCGGGATCGCGGAACACCGCTGGATCAAGGTCGAGCAAAGCCGCGGCTTTGGGATTGGCGTGGATCAGGCGCGGACGCTGGCCGATCTTTTCCGCCGGCATGCGGGTGTAGAAATCCTCCGGCAGGCTGCCATAGTAATTTTCGAGGTTGAGACCGAAGTCGGACATGATGCCTTAACGCGCGAGTGCCGCGCCCGGCTGCCCGCCTGCGCGCTTGAGCGCCATGATGCAATTTTCCAGCTCGCCCAGGAACCGCGAACGGTCCTGTTTGCTGAAGCCGGAATGATGGGTCTGGCCGCCCGCCGTCAGTTCGCGCAGGTGGCGGCTGAGTTCGCGCATCCCCAGCGCCATGCCGATACCTTCGGCGGTAAAGGGCTTGCCGTTGGGCGCCAGCACCCGCGCGCCCTTGCCCAGGCAGCGCGAGGCCAGCGGAATGTCGGCGGTGATGCAGATGTCGCCGGCGGCGATATGTTCGACGATCCAGTCGTCGGCGGCATCCGCCCCTTCCGCCACGGTGACATGGCGCAGGAGCGGGTTGGCCGATGGGCGCAAGCCCCCATTGCTGACGATGGTGACGGCCAGGCCATGCCGGGCCGCCACCTTTTCGACTTCTGCCTTTACCGGGCAGGCGTCGCCGTCAACAAGTATTTGAATGGTCGCACGGCCGGACGACGTCGCTACGCTGTCGCTAGCGACAGCTTCGCTCGTCTGGCCGATGCTCCGGCTTATCAAGCAGCGCCTTCCCGCTTCTTGTCATTGCCGCGGTGCCAGTGCGGCCGCGAGCCATTGCGCTTGGCAGGGGCATGCGGATCGCCATGCGGCAGGCCATCACGGCCACCAGGCTTGTGGCCGCCGCCCTTATGGCCGCCGGGTTTTCCGCGGCCGCCGCGATTGTGAGCGTGCGGACGGCGGGGTTCTTCCTGCTGGCGGCGCTGCTCTTCGGTAAGCGCCGGCAACTCATGAGCCACCAGCTCGATCTTCATGCGGATGATGCGTTCGATGTCGCGCAGATAGCTGCGTTCCGACGCGTCGCAGAAGCTGATCGCGATGCCCTCTGTGCCGGCGCGCGCGGTGCGGCCGATGCGGTGGACATAGCTTTCCGGCTCGTTGGGCAGTTCGAAATTGATCACATGGGTGATGTAATCGACGTCGATGCCGCGGGCGGCGATGTCGGTCGCCACCAGCACGCGCGCCTTGCCGGTCTTGAACAGGTCGAGGGCTCGCTGGCGGGCATTCTGCGACTTGTTGCCGTGAATGGCTTCCGCCACCACGCCGGTGCGCGACAGATGCTCGGCAACCTTGTTGGCGCCATGCTTGGTGCGGGTGAAGACAATGACCTTGTTCATCGACACATCCTTCAGCAATTCGCTGAGGAGCTGGCGCTTCTGCTGGGTCGGCACGAAATACATCTTCTGCGCGATGCTGTCGGCGGTCTTGCCCTGGGGCGCGACCTCGATACGTTCATGCTGGCGCAGCATGTCGTGGGTCAGCTTGACGATATCGTCCGGCATGGTGGCCGAGAACAGCATCGACTGGCGCTCGCGCGGCAGCATCGCCACCAGCTTGCGCACGTCGCGGATGAAGCCCATGTCCAGCATGCGGTCGGCCTCGTCGACGATGAAGGTGTTCACCGCATCGAGGCGGATCATCTTCTGCTGCACCAGGTCGAGCAGACGGCCCGGGGTGGCGACCAGAATGTCGACGCCCTTGGACATGTTGCGGATCTGGGTGTTCTGGTTCACGCCGCCCAGGATCACGGTCATTTTCAGGTTCAGGAAGCGGCCATAGGTCCGCAAGGCTTCCTCGATCTGCACCGCCAGTTCGCGGGTGGGCGCCAGGATCAGCGCCTTGGCCTGTTTGGGCTGGGGCGGAACATGGCCGATGGACAGCTTCTGCAGCAGCGGAATGCCGAAGGCCGCCGTCTTGCCGGTGCCGGTCTGGGCAATGCCCAAAAGGTCCTTGCCGGACATCAGCGCCGGGATGGCGCGGGTCTGGATCGGGGTGGGGATGGTGTAATTCTCGGCCGCGAGGGCACGCAGGATCGGCTCGGCAACGCCAAGCGATTCAAAAGTCACGTCAGTCACAAAAGTCCTTAAAAACCGTGGGAACGCGCCATAGGCGCGGGTTTACGGCTGGTTGCCGTCTTCCACGCACACTGGAGGGAACGGAGGTCAAAGCTGGGATCCGGCGGTGGCAGCGTCGAAAAACGCCTTGTGCGGCCGCTAACGGATGACGGGTATATCGGGATGTTCGCCATTAATGTCAACCCATGAATGCTGCGGCGCAGCAGAACGTAACATTTGTGCCTTTAACCCCGTTGCGGGGGGCCGGTTTCTATAGGCATCATGTCGCAGTCGCCCCCGCGCAGCCGGGACGGGGGGCGGGTTCGGGGGTCCAACCGGCATGGGGTGTGGCGTCGGTTCTCATGGCTTACGGCAATGACGAGTCCAAGCCTATTTCGCAGGCATCTGCGAAGGGCAAGGTTAAGTGGTTTAACGCCACCAAAGGTTACGGTTTCATCACATTGGACAATGGCGGCGACGCCTTCTGTCACGCATCGGCGCTGCAGGCGACTGGGCATAGCGACATACCGCCCGGCACCAGCATTGTCTGCGACCTGGCCGATTCCCAGCGGGGCCTACAGGTGGTCGCGGTCCACAATGTCGACACCTCCACGGCGGAAGCGCCCGC
>JBBSKJ010000030.1:0-12390 GCA_038256475.1 Micropepsales bacterium
CGGTCTGCACCGGCTCATGCACCGACTTGCGCGGGATGATGCCGGGCGCCTTGACGTCGACGCGGCGGCGCTCGGCGGCGCCCTTGATCTCGCCCTTGCCGTCGATGGGATTGCCCAGCGGATCGACCACGCGGCCCAAGAGGGCCTTGCCGACCGGCACTTCCACGATGGCGCCGGTCCGCTTGACGGTGTCGCCTTCCTTGATGGTGCTGTCATTGCCGAAAATCACGCAGCCGACATTGTCGGTTTCGAGATTGAGGGCCATGCCCTTGATGCCGCCCGGAAACTCGACCATTTCGCCGGCCTGGACATTGTCGAGGCCGTGGACGCGGGCAATACCGTCGCCGACGCTCAGCACTTCGCCGACTTCGCTGACCTGCGCCTCGGCGCCGAAATTCTCGATCTCGCGCTTCAGGATGGCGGAGATTTCGGCGGGTTGGATATCCATCTTATCGTTCCTTCGTTCGTATTCCGTTGTCTCACCGGCTGGGTGAGGGGAGTAATTTCATTCCTGCCCTTCGCTTACGCTCAGGGCGTTCGTCGCTCAAAACGGTCCACTGGACCGTTTTGTTGCTTCGCAACCGCTCCTTACCCTTTCATCGCCGCACGCAGGCCGTCGAGCTTGGTGCGAAGCGAAGAATCGATCATGCGCGAGCCGACCTTGACGACGAGACCGCCGAGCAAGGAGGGATCGACCTTGGTGTGAAGGCGCGGTTCCTTGCCCAGCTTGGCCTTGAGCGCGGATTTGAGTTCGGTGATTTCCGCGTCGTTGAGGGGGCGGGCGGCGGTGACTTCGGCTTCGGTTTCGCCGCGCGACTTGGCCACCTGGCTTTCATAGGCCTTGATGACGCCGGTGAGGATGAAGAGGCGGCGCTTCTCGGCCAGCAGCAGCACGAATTTGGTGGTCAGGGCATTGGCGCCCATCTTGCCCAGAATGGCCTTCAGGGCCTTGGCGTGATCTTCAGCGCTGAACACCGGCGACTTCACCAACCGGGCCAGGTCGGGGCTGGTTTCCAGGGCCCTGCGCAGGCTGGCCAGATCGGCGCTCACCGCGTCTATGACCTTCTGCTCCTGGGCCAATTCGAACAGGGCATTGGCGTAACGCCCTGCCAGTCCGCCTTCCGCCGTTTCGTTCGCCACATTCATCCTTCGCAACCTTGGGCGCAAAACCGCGTCAGGCTGCTATCGCTTGCTGTTTTAAGCTATTGAATTAGCTGTATTTTTCTGCGTTCCCGCGAGTCACCTTGCGAGAAGCGGTGCCAGTTAGCATGGGCGATGACGGCGGCGCAATATTCCGCATACGGCCATGCTGTCGCGGGCTTTCAGGTGATTTTGTGGAAGAACCGCGAGAGGCGGAAAAGCCCGGGCCAGCTGGCAGGGCCGCGCATGTTCGGGAAGTCGAACGAACCGACCACAAATTCGGCCCGCCCGATCAGGTTGGCGGTGGGAACCAGCCCCACGCCGCCATCGGCAACCGCGACGCGGCTGTCGGTGGAATTGTCCCGGTTGTCGCCCATCACGAACAGATGGTCGGCGGGTACGGTGATCACGGGTGTGTCGTCGGTGATGCCGTTCCAGTGGCGCTTGAAAACCGGATGCCGCACGCCATTGGGCAGGACTTCAACAAACTGCCGGATGGCGGTTTTGTCACCCTGCTGACTTTCCGCTTCCCCCATGCCGGCATCTTCCAGCTCCAGAACCTGGTCGTTGATGACCAGGCGGCCCCGTTGCATCTGCACGCGGTCGCCGGCAAGACCGATGACCCGCTTTACCAGCACCATGGCCTTGTCATGGGGGTGGCGGAAGACCACGACATCGCCTTGCCTGGGATCGCGGGCCAGCAGGCGCGGCCCGCCGGACAATCCCAATTGCGCTGGCAGCGACGCGGTGCTGTAGCCATAGGTGAACTTGCTGGCGATCATCGCGTCGCCAATGCGCAAGGTCGGCTCCATCGAGCCGGACGGGACATAAAAGGGCTGTGCAATGGCGGTGGTGGCGCCGAAGGCGAGCAGCAGCACGGCCGCCGGTTCGGCAAGCCATTTGAGGACGGCGCGGATCGTTGTTGTCATGGCCCCATTCTGGGCGGGAATGCCGGGCGTTCAATCCCTTTTCGCGTTAATCCTTGACCCGGCGAGGGGGAGGGGCGATATGCGGCGGATGATCGAACTGAGCCAGGAATTCGGCTTTGACGCGGCCCATTACCTGGGTAACAGCGCGCCGGAAAACCGCCGCCTTCACGGCCATTCCTTCTATGCCGAAGTGACCTTGCGGGGTGAGACCAACCCCGCCACCGGCTTCCTGCGCGACCTGGGCGAGGTGGATGCGGCGCTCAAGACCATTCGCGCCGAACTGGATCACCGGCTGCTGAACGAGATCGAAGATCTGGGCACGCCCACGCTGGAAAATCTGGCGAAGTATATTTTTGTGCGGGCCAAAGCGGTGTTGCCCGAAGTGGTGCGGGTCAAGCTGCGCCGTCCGTCCTATGGCCAGACCTGCGTTTACGAGGGCTGAGATGGCGAAAAAACTCACACAGCTTGGGTCTCAGGTGAAGCAGCCGTCATCGCCCGACAAGGCGGTGCTGGAGGCAGTCGTCAATCCCCATGCCGACACCGATTATCTGGTGCGTTTCACCGCCCCGGAATTCACCACCCTGTGTCCCGTCACCGGCCAGCCGGACTTCGCCCATTTCGTGATCGACTATGTGCCGGGCGCGAAAATCGTGGAGTCCAAATCGCTCAAGCTGTTCCTGACCTCGTTCCGCAACGCGTCCGGCTTTCATGAGGATTGCTCGCTGAAGATCGGCAAGCGCATTGCCGCCGCCATCAAGCCGAAATTCATCCGGGTGGCGGGCTATTGGTATCCGCGCGGCGGCATGCCCATCGATATCTTCTGGCAGAGCGGCAAGCTGCCCGCCTCGGTGTGGCTGCCGGATACGGGCGTGCAAAACTATCGCGGGCGCGGCTAGAACTCCCCAAACTCTGTGATAGTTTTTCCCCAAACCGGGACAACCCGGCGGCCTTTGGGGGGCGCATGTCACAGGACGATATCACTCTGCTGACGATCGCGCTGATCGTCATTCTGGGCGTTGTCGCCGCCATCGCAAAATTCAGGATGCATCCGTTCCCCGCGCTGATGATCGGCGCGCTGGTGCTGGGCCTGTGGGCCGGCGCTGACCCCGCGGCAATCCTCAAAAGCTTCCGCACCGGCTTTGGCGAGACGCTGGCCAATGTCGGCGTGCTGCTGGCGCTGGGCGCGATGTTCGGCGAATTGCTGGCCAGTTCCGGCGGCGCGGAACGCGTGTCCAAGGCGCTGCTGAATGCGGGCGGCACGCGGCTGGTGCCCTGGACCATTGGTCTGGTGGCGATGCTGCTGGGCTTGCCATTGTTCTTTGAAGCGGCGGTGGTGCTGATGATGCCCATCGTGCTGACGGTGGGAGCGCAGCTGGCGCGCGATCCCGGCGGCCTCAAGGGCAATCCCTATCTGCTGGCCGGCTTGCCGGTGTTCGCGGGCGTCGGCGTCATGCATGTGCTGGTGCCGCCGCATCCCGGTCCCATGGTGGCGATCGACGCCATCGGCGCGGACATGGGCTCCACCCTGGTGATCGGCATCTTGCTGGCCTTTCCCATCGCCATTCTGGCGGGGCCGCTATTCACCTACTGGATCGCGCCGCGCGCCACCGCCAACCCGCCCGCCGATCTGGTCGAGCGGCTGACGCGCCGCGACAACAAATTCCGCGCGCCCGACATTGGCATCACGGTCATGACCATTCTGTTCCCCATCGTGTTGATGATGGGGAAGGCGGCGGTGGATCTGCTGCTGCCGGTTGGTCACCCGGTGCGCACGCTGTTCGAATTTATCGGCCATCCCATCGTGGCGCTGCTGCTGGCGGTGCTGCTCGGCATGTGCACCTTCGGGTTTTTCCTCGGCAAGGACACCAAGCTGGTCGGCAAGCTGCTCGGCGATGCGCTGCCGCCGGTGGCCGCAATCATGCTGATCATCGGTGCCGGCGGGGCGCTGAAACAGATGCTGATCGATGTCGGTCTGGGCCGCACCATCGCCAACGCTTCGCAGCTGGTCGAACTGAGCCCCTTGCTGCTGGGCTGGTTCACGGCGGTGATCATTCGTCTGGCGACGGGATCAGCCACCGTCGCCACCGTCACGGCGGGCGGCCTGATGGCGGCCACCATCAGCGTCAATCCCGATCTGAATCCCGCGCTGCTGGTGCTGGCGATTGGCGCCGGGTCGATGTTCTTCTCGCACATCAATGACGCGGGCTTCTGGATGGTGAAGGAGTTCATGGGCATGAGCATGCCGGACGTGTTCAAGACCTGGTCGATGGTCTCCAACATCATTTCGGTGACCGGCCTGCTTTTTGTGCTGGCCCTCTCCTTGGTCATTTAAGGCGCTGGTGATCTAGCGCATCGCCAGTTTCTTCAGTACTGGCAGCAGCGGGACTTCGGATTTGGCGTAATCTTTCCACGCGCCGCCCTTGCGCAGCAGGGCCGGCGCGGTGCGGATGGTGAAGCGTTTGGGGTCGAGACCCTTGTTCACCGCGCTCCAGTCCAGCGGCATCGAGACAGTCGCGCCGGGCCGTGCGCGCGGGCTCAGCACCGCCACCGCCGTCGCCATCCGGTCGTTGCGCAGATAGTCGAGGAAGATTTTTCCGTGCCGCTTGGCCTTGGACATGTTGACCAGATATTTGTCCGGACTGTCCGCCGCCATGCGGGCGCAGATTTCGCGGGCGATGGCCTTGGCTTCTTTCCAGCCGATGCTTTTTCCTGCCTCGAAGGGCGTCACCACATGCAGGCCTTTGCCGCCGGTGGTCTTGGCGAAGGTGTTGAAGCCCAATTCCTTCAGCCGTTCGTTGAGTTCTTTGACCGCCGAAATCACCTCATCGAACGACACATCGGGCGAGGGATCGAGATCGAACACAAACCGCCCCGGCACATCGGGATGGCCGGGTGCATTGTTCCAGGGGTGCAGCTCCAGCCCGCCCGATTGCGCCGCGGCGATCAGCGCCTCGACCCGGTCGATCTGCAGATAGGGCTTGCGGTCGCCGGAAACCGTGACCTGCGTGAACAGCGAAGACTGTCCCGCACCGGCATGGCGCTGGAAGAAATGCTGATCGCCGGTGATACCGTCGGGCGCGCGCACCAGGGAGCAGGGACGTCCCTTGATGTGCGGCAGCATCCAGTCGCCCACCGTCTCGTAGTATTGCGCCAGTTCCAGCTTGGTCACGGGTTCGCCATCGCCCGCATCCGGCCAGAGCGGCTTGGCGGGGTTGGAGATGGGAATGTTCATCACAACCGCTCCGCCCGAGGGCTGTTTCGCCGGGGGCGATTTTGCTTTCGCCGCTTTGGGTTCCGCCAGCTTTTTGTGCTTCTTTGGCGTTTCGGCCTGCACGTCCTCGGCGGGCTTGTCGGCACGCAGGCCCTTGAAGGCGGCCTGCCGCACCATGCCGTCGCCGGTCCAGCCGGCAAATTCAATCTCCGCCACCAGTTCGGGCTTCAGCCAGTGCACACCCGCGTCCTGGCGCGGCGCGCCCTTGCCGGTAAAGGGCGAAGTCTTGGCCGCCATTTCCTTCAGGCGCGGCATCAGCTGCTTCACCTTGGGCGCGGAATAGCCGGTGCCGACCCGTCCGACATAGACGAAGTGATCGCCGCGATTGACGCCCACCAGCAGCGAGCGGAATTTCCCCGCTGTGGTCGACCAGCCGCCGATCACCACTTCATGCCCGGCGCGGCACTTGGCCTTGGTCCAATTATCGCTGCGACCGGAAGAATAGGGTGCATCGGCGCGCTTGGAGACGATGCCTTCCAGATTCATCCGGCAGGCCGACAGCAAGATCGCATCGCCGCCGCTGGTGAAATGCTCGACATAGCGCAGCGTGTCGTTCTTCTTGAGCAGCGCTTCCAGCCGCGTCTTGCGGGTGCTGAGCGGCAGGCGGCGCAGGTCTTCGCCGTCCGCGAACAGCAGGTCGAAAGCAAAGAAGATCAGGGCATCGGACTTGCCGTCGGACAGTGCCGCCTGCAGCGCCGTGAAATCCGGCGCGCCATTGTGATCCAGGGCGCAGACTTCGCCGTCGATGATGCAATCTGGCAGTTTCGCCGCGACTTTGGCAATGGCCGCGAACTTCGCCGTCCAGTCCAGGCCCTTGCGTGTGAACAACCTGGCCTTGCCGCCTTCCACCCGCAGCTGCATGCGATAGCCGTCGAACTTGACCTCATGCACCCAGTTGGCGCCGGACGGCGGCTGATCGACCAGGCGGCAGAGTTGCGGCTCCACGAACTTCGGTAATTGGGAAATCTTCTTCGGCTTTACCGGTTCGGCATCATCATCTTTGCTCTTTGAATTCCACACCGCGTCCGCCTTGAAGGCTTTGGCCCGCATGAAGGGCTTGGGTGTCTTGCCGGTGCCGGACTCTATTGCTTTCATGGCGCGGCCCGACGCTACCGATGCATCCTTGTCGAGAATGGCTTCGCCGCTGCCCGCTTTGGCGAATTCATCGCGGTGTTTGATCAGCAACCAGTTGTTGCGTTTGGATTTGAACTTGTCGTTCTTCATCCGCACCAGCACCCAGCTGCCATGCAGCTTCTCGCCTGCAAGCGAGAATTTGAGATCGCCCTTGGCCAGCATCTTTTCGGGATCGCCTTCGGGCTGCCAATAGCCGCGGTCCCACAGCATCACCGTGCCGCCGCCATACTGGCCCTTGGGAATGGTGCCTTCGAAGTCGCCATAATCGAGCGGGTGATCCTCCACTTCCACCGCCAGCCGCTTTTCGGCCGGGTCGAGCGAGGGTCCGCGTGTCACTGCCCAGGACAGGAAAGTGCCGTTCAATTCCAGCCGGAAGTCATAATGCAGCCGGGTCGCGGCATGCTTCTGAATGACATAGCGCAGGCGTTTGGAAGCGGTAACCTTGGCGCTCTTGCCGCTGGGTTCGGCGGTGACGCTGAAGTCGCGCATCGACTGGTATTTTTTCAGCTTCGTCAGCGCCCGCGCCTTTTTGGGAGCGGGCTTGCGTTTCGCTGGTTCTCGCTTGGCCATGGGGTGTTCCTGTGGAAACATAGTTCCGCAGCCGCGTTTCCGTTCCGGTTCCAACGGGAAAAACGCCATGGCCAAAGCCGCCGCCAAGAAGAAAGCCAAGCCGAAGGCCAAAGCCCAGAAGGCCGCCACGCGCGGTCATCACAGGCCCGCCAATTCCAACGAACCCAGCCTGTCGTCGCGCCCCATGTGGCAGGGGCAACTGCGCCTGTCGCTGGTGTCCTGTCCTGTGGCGCTTTATGGCGCGACCAGCCGCACCGCCGACATCTCGTTCCATCTGCTCAATCCGGAAACCAACAATCGCATCCGCATGATCCCGACCGATCCCGATACCGGGCCGGTGGAGCGCGCCGACCTGGTGAAAGGCTATGAGATCTCCAAGAACAATTATGTCGTGCTGAGCAACGACGAGATCAAGGCGGTAAAGCTGGAGACCACCAAGACCATCGATATCGAACGCTTCGTCGACGAAAAGGATATCGACCGGCTCTATTGGAACGATCCTTATTACCTGCTGCCCAACGACAAGACCGGGACCGAAGCCTATGCCGTGATCCGTGAAGCGCTGTCCGAAACCGGCCGCATCGCGCTGGGGCGGGTGGTGATGCACACCCGCGAACGGCTGGTGGCGCTGGAGCCGCGCGACAAGGGCATCATCGTATATACCCTGCGCATGGGCGATGAAGTGGTGCAGCCAAAGGATGCCTTTGAGGATATCCCCGCCACGCGGCCCGACAAGCAGATGGTCGAAATCGCCCGCAAGATCATCGAACAGCAGGCTGGCGCCTTCGAGCCCGAGAAGTTCGAGGACCGTTATGAGAATGCGCTGCGCGAGCTGATCCGCCGCAAGGAAAAGGGCGAGAAGCTGGTCACCGCCGAACCGGTGGCAGACGACAATGTCATCGACCTGATGGCGGCGCTGAAGAAAAGCCTGAAAGCCAAAGGCGGCAGCGCTCCGGCGGCGCGTCGCAAGGCGCGTTAGGCCTCACGCGGACGGCAAACCCATGCTCCGTCGGCATTGCGTCTTGGCGATGTCAGAAGAAGAATGGCTCCCCGGGCAAGATTCGAACTTGCGGCCAACCGGTTAACAGCCGATTGCTCTACCACTGAGCTACCGAGGAACAGCACACTCTTGGGAGGCGCTATCTAGCGTCTCCCTTTTACCATGACTACATCAAACTGCGAAAAGATGAAGAATTTTTCCATGAGGCCAAAGGGATGACCAAAAAGCACAGCGTCCGGCTGGGGAAATACCATGTGCCCCTGCCGGCTTCGCGGATACTGCGGATTTTCGTCGGCGTGGTTCTGATTCTGGGTGGCTTCCTGGGTTTCCTCCCCGTGCTGGGGTTCTGGATGGTGCCTTTGGGGCTTTTGGTCTTGTCCATCGACATTGCCATCGCCCGGCACTGGCGCCGCCGGGTCGAGATCTGGTGGGGCAATCGCAAAGCGGAGAGGGCCGCCCGCAAGGCTGCACGCCGGGCAAAAAAAAATGAGGCCGGGAGGTAATCCCGGCCCCAAGGCGTTGGGTAATGGTGGGGTGTCTTCAAGGAAGACAGCGGGAGAATGACCCCGTGACGGTTAACAAGCCCTTAACCATGATGGGCCGGGGCGAAAAAAGTTCCTTTTCATCCAAACCCCGAATTATCAGCTTATTTGGGCATCGGCACGGTCGAGCCCTTGTCGCCGCTGCGTTCGGCGATCCAGACCTCATTGCCGAAGGGCTGAACGGCGGTGGGGGCCTTCAGGCCTTCCTTGATGACGGTGACGGCGGCGGTGTCGCCCTTGATGGTGAGGTAATGCACCTTGCTGCCGGCATTCTCGGCGACGAATAGCTTGCCGCCGGCTTCGCGCATGCCATCGGGATTCTTCACGAGCTTGTCCATGAAGATTTCCGTCAGGGTGCCTTTGCCCTGGGCATCGATATTCACGCGGTACAGGTTGCCGGCGAAAACCGTGTTCACATAGAGCTGGCCATTCAGGAAGGCGATACCGTCCACGCCATACAGGTAACGCATATTGTCGATCACCAGCGTGCCCTGGGTGCCGGCCGGATTTACCTGCCAGATCCTGCCCACGAAGGTATCCGTCACATAGAGCGACTTGTCGGGCGCGACGACAATGTCGTTGCACAGGTTGGTTTCGCCCGGCAGGTCCCAGCGCGATTTGGGCGCGCCATTGGCGAGGTTGAAGCCGCGAAGGCTGGTCTTGCGGCCTTCGCGCGGCGGACCGTCATTGATCTGGCAGGCCCACAGCGTGTTGCTGCCGGGGTCGGCCAGCACGCCCAGGAAGGCGCCCTTGGGAATTTCCAAACTCAGATCGATCCAGAGTTCGGCCTGGGTGGCGCCCTTCTTGGCGCGGTAAATCCTGGGCGAACTGGCGCTGCCCAGGATCACGGTGCCGTCCGGACTGACGGTCAGGCTCTCGGGCTGGGAGCCGGGCGGCGTAGCGACTTCGGCGCCCTTAGCCGGAAGCGCGAGCAGGGCCGTCAGGCAGGCGGCGGCGGTGATACGGATCATGAAATCTCCCCGGGATATTTGGGAACCTTATAGCCGGAAAAAGCTGCCGGATCAGGGAGATTGTGGAGGCGACGCCCGGAATCGAACCGGGATGCAAGGATTTGCAATCCTCTGCGTAACCATTCCGCCACGTCGCCTCATTGCAGGAATTTGCCGGCAGAAGCCGGCAAGCGGATCGCGCCTATAGCAGACCGATGGGGGCGAAATAAAGCCGCGTTGTTCCGGGGCGGCGAGGGGCCTATAAGCGCCGGTGACTCTCCTAAGGGCTTTTGGCCGATGTCCGAATCCGCGCGCTTCAACATGGTCGAAGCGCAAATCCGCACTTCCAACGTCACCGACCCGCGCATTCATGCCGCCATGGGCGCGGTGGCGCGCGAGAAGTTCGTGCCCAGCGCGTCGCGCGCCCTGGCCTATGCCGATGTGCCGGTGGCCATCGCCCAGGGCCGCTACCTGCTGGACCCGCGCAGCTTCGCCAAGCTGTTGCAGCTGGCCCAGATCAAGCCGGAGGACCGGGTGCTGGATGTGGCCTGCGGCACTGGCTATTC
This sequence comes from Micropepsales bacterium, assembly GCA_038256475.1. Taxonomy (GTDB): domain Bacteria; phylum Pseudomonadota; class Alphaproteobacteria; order Micropepsales; family Micropepsaceae; genus Rhizomicrobium. Next base: position 10,103 of record JBBSKJ010000030.1, read on the forward strand.
CTCCGCCGTGATGGCGCGCATCGCCAGCGAGGTCGTGGCGCTGGAGCAGGATGCCGATTTGGTCCGTATTGCCAGCGAGTTGCTGGCCAATGTTGTGGGCAAGGTTGAACTGGTACAGGGCGGTCTGGTGGAGGGCGTCAGGGCCCATGCGCCCTTCGATGTGATCCTTGTCAACGGGGCCATCGAGCAGGCCCCGGAAACCCTGCTGGGACAGCTGGCCGAAGGCGGCCGGCTGGTGACGGTTATGCGCGAGGCCGGTCAGGCCCGTGCCTGGCTGTTTGTGAAGCAGAATGGCCAGGTGGGTCGCCGCCCGGAATTCGACGCCGATGTTCCGCTGCTGGCCGGGTTCAAAAAGGCCATGGGCTTTGTTTTCTGAGGCTTGGCGGCCCCGTTAACCCAATCTTTGCCATCGCTGGCCCACTGTCCTAGGGTTCGATCACGCCGCCTTCTTCTGGGCGGAAGGAGCTGCACAATGTCGAATCCCCAGCACGAGCCCACCATGGAGGAAATTCTCGCCTCCATCCGCAAGATCATCTCGGAGGACGCCCCCGAAGGCGGCGCTCCCGAACAGCAGCAGCAGCCTGCCGTCCAGCAACAGCAGCCGGTACAGGACGATGTGCTGGAACAGACCCACGAGGTCGAGCCCGCGCCGCCGCAGCAGCAGCCGGTGTATGAACCCGTGCTGGAGCCCGCGCCAGAGCCCGCGCCGATGGAGGACATCGTGTTCGAGACCGTAACGCCGACAGCTTCGAATTCCGACATTTTCTCCGACCATACCCGCAAGGCGATGGAAGACGCTTTCGACTCCATTCCCGAAGAATCTGCGCCGGCGCCGGCCGCGCCGTATCGCGCCGCTCCGTTGGCGCCGGTCGATGGCTCCAGCGTGGAAAATGTGTTCGAGCGCGCCGTGCGCGAAAGCTTCGAGCCGGTGCTGCAAAAGTACCTGTCCGACAATTCCGCTGCCGTGATCGATGGCATGAAGCCCCTGATCCGCGAATGGATGGACGAGCATTTCCCGGCGCTGCTGGAAGGTGCCGTCCGTGCCGAGGTAGAACGCGTCGTAAAATCGCGCGGTGCCAAGCGCTAATTCCCGTTTCCCAACAGAGCGGGCTTGACCGTGAGGAGCGGTGCGCCTTGCGCATGAGCAGGACCTGATGGACCTGCGAAAGCGACGAACGCCGCGAGCTTGGGCGAGCGGCGCGCCAGACTTGACCTAGCAGCCAAAAAGCCGGAAAGGGACCGCGTATTTGCCGGTTTCCTATGCTCGACAAGACTTTCAATCCCGCAGACGTCGAAAAGCGCATCGCCGCCGCCTGGGAGGCGTCCGGCGCTTTTCAGGCCGGCAACCGCCCCGATGCCGAGCCCTTTTCCATCGTCATCCCGCCGCCCAATGTCACCGGGCGGCTGCATATCGGCCACGCCCTCAACAACACGCTGCAGGATATCCTGGCGCGCTTCGAGCGCATGCGCGGCAAGGATGTGCTGTGGCAGCCCGGCACCGACCATGCCGGCATCGCCACCCAGTTGATCGTCGAACGCCAGCTGGCCGAACGCCAGATGAGCCGCCTCCAGATGGGACGCGAGAAATTCCTGGAAGAAGTCTGGAAGTGGAAGGCTGAATCCGGCGGCGCCATTATTGAGCAGTTGCACCGGCTGGGCGCATCCGCCGACTGGAGCCGCGAACGCTTCACGATGGATCCGGAACTTTCCCACGCCGTCACCAAAGTGTTCGTCGAACTGCACAAGCAGGGCCTGATCTACAAGGACAAGCGGCTGGTCAACTGGGACCCGCGCCTGCAGACGGCGGTGTCGGACCTGGAAGTCGAGAATATCGAGATCAAGGGCCATCTCTGGCACATCAAGTATCCGATCGAGGACAGCGACCAGTTCATCACCGTCGCCACCACCCGGCCCGAGACCATGCTGGGCGACACGGCGGTGGCGGTGCATCCGGACGATGAGCGCTATCGTGCGCTGGTCGGCAAGATGGCGGTGCTGCCGCTGACCGGGCGGCTGATCCCCATCATCGCCGACGACTATTCCGATCCGGAAAAAGGCACCGGCGCGGTCAAGATCACACCGGCGCACGACTTCAACGACTTCCAGGTCGGCAAGCGGGCCGGGCTGGCGGCGCTGAACGTCATGGACGCCTTCGGCCGCATCACCGCCGCCGACACGCCGGACGTGCCCGCCGACTACGAGGGCATGGACCGCTTCGCCGCACGGAAAGCCATCGTCGCCTGCGCCGAGGCCGAGGGCTGGCTGAAGGAGATCGAGAAGACCCGCCA
>JBBSKJ010000031.1:0-12329 GCA_038256475.1 Micropepsales bacterium
ACCTTGAACGAAGACGAAGCCCGCGAGGGGATGGAATTGCTGAACAAGACCGCGTCGCAACTGGATGCGCAGAAAGCCGCCGCCCAATGAACGCGCCCCCCTTTCCCACAAGCAAGCAAAACCTTCCCCGCCATTTCCTGGACCTGTCGGATCATGACAGCGCCACCTTGAAGACGCTGATCGCCGACGCCCGCAAGCGCAAGCTGGCGCGCGCCGGTCTGTCCAAGGGCGTGCCCGATGCCGACCGTCCGCTGGACGGCAAGACGCTGGCGATGATCTTCGACAAGCAGTCCACCCGTACCCGCATTTCCTTCGACATGGCGGCGCGGCAGCTGGGCGGCTCCACCCTGATGCTGACCGGCAATGAGATGCAGCTGGCGCGCGAGGAGACCATCGCCGACACGGCGCGGGTGCTGTCGCGCTTCGTGGATGCGGTGATGATCCGCCTGCTGGACCATGAAATGGTCGAGGAACTGGCGGCCAATGCCACCATTCCGGTGATCAACGGCCTGACCAAATGGTCCCATCCCTGCCAGGTGATGGCCGATGTGATGACCTATGAGGAGCATAAAGGCTCCATCGCCGGCGCCACCGTGTGCTGGAGCGGCGACGGCAACAATGTGCTGACCAGTTGGGTCCATGCGGCGGTGAAGTTCGGCTTCCGGCTGAACGTGGCCTCGCCCAAAGAGCTGACGGTCGATGCGGAAACCCGCGACTGGGTCGCAAGCAGCGGGCTGGTGCAGTTTACGACCGATGCAAAGGCCGCCGCCGAGGGCGCCGACTGCGTGCTGACCGACACCTGGGTCTCGATGGGCGACGACAATGCCACCAAGCGGCAGAACCTGCTCAAGCCCTTTCAGGTCAATGCCGCGCTGATGGGCCGGGCCAAGAAGGATGCCATCTTCATGCATTGCCTGCCCGCCCATCGCGGCGAGGAAGTCACGGATGAAGTTATAGACGGTCCGCAATCGGTGGTGTTCGACGAGGCGGAAAACCGCCTGCACGCCCAGAAGGCAATCCTGACCTGGGCGCTGACTTAGTTGAAAACACGCCGTGGCCGTCCCATATAGCGGTTCATGCCTGACAAAATGGAACCTGCGTCGCCCTATGGCGACTTCGTGCTGCCGTTCGATATCGCCAATGCCGGCGTGCGCGGACGCATGGTCCGCCTGGATGCGGCCTCCGCCCGCGCCCTGGGCGCCCATGCCCTGCCGGAGCCTGCAGCGCGCGTCGCCGGCGAGGCGGTGGCGCTGGGCGCGCTGCTGGGCACCGCGCTGAAGCTGGATGGGCGGCTGACCATCCAGACCAAGGGCGACGGTCCGCTGGACATGGTGACCGCCGATTACTATGGCGCCGACGAGGAGCGCCATCGCGGGGTGCGCGGTTATGCCCGGCTGGACACGGCGCGGTTCGATGCGCTGGCGCAGAAGGATTTCGCGCAGCTTGCGGGCAAGGGCGTGATGGCCATCACGATTGAGCCCAAGGTCGGCGGCAAGACCTATCAGGGCATTGTTGAGCTTTCGTCCGACGGCATCGCGCCCTCCGCGGAAACCTATTTCGCGCAAAGCGAGCAGCTTCCCACCGTGATCAAGCTGGCGGCCGCGCCGCTCTATGTCGCGGGTGACAGGCAGCCCCACTGGCGCGCCGGCGGCATCATGCTGCAGATGACGCCGGAATCCGCCAAGCAGGGCATTGAGAGCAAATCCGATGACTGGGACCGGTTGGCCCTGCTGCTGAAAACGGTCGAGGATCTCGAACTGGTGGATACCAGCCTGGCGCCGGAAACCCTGTTGTGGCGGCTGTTCAACGAAGACGAGGTGCGGGTGCAACCGCCCGAACCGCTGATCTTCCGCTGCGACTGCAATGCCGACCGCATCACCCAGGTGCTGAAAAGCTATGCCGCGGCGGAACGCGCTGGTCTGGCCGATCCGGACGGGATCATCCGGGCGAGGTGCGAGTTCTGTGGCAAAACCCATGAGATCGGGCCGCAGTCGCTGGCATAACTCTGGCTGTCATCCCCGGCGAGCGGCGCGCGAAAGCGCGGCGCGAGGGAAGGGGATCCAGAACTGTCAAAGCAAACGTCAATTCTCCATGGATTCCCTTCCCTCGGTTCGCGCTGGCGCGCGATCCTCGCCGGGAATGACAAATCAGGTTGACGCTTTCGCAATCACCTTGCGCAGGAACGCGGTGCAGGCATCGATCTCGCTGACGGCGCAGAATTCGTCGGGCCGATGCGCCTGCTCGATCGAGCCGGGGCCGCAGATCACGGCCGGAATGCCGTAATTCTGAAAATGGCCGGCCTCGGTGCCGTAAGCCACCGCCTCCACCTGGTTGGCGCCGGTCAGTTCGCGCGCGAGGGCAATGGCGGGGGAATCCTCGTCCATCGCCAGGCCCGGATACACGGCGTGCAGGGTGGTTTCCAGCCGTGCTTCGGGGGCGCGGCGCTGATACTTGGGCAGCACTTCGGCGCTGGCGCGTGCCTTGACCCGGTCCACGATTTTCGACGCATCGCGGTCGGGCAGGCAGCGATATTCCCAGGTGATCTCGGCTTCCTTCGCCAGGATGTTCACCGCGGTGCCGCCGCTGATCACGTTCGCCTGCACCGTGGAGTGGGGCGGATCGAAACGCGGATCGGCATCGGCGCGCAACTCGTCCCACACGCTGTCCAGCAGATGCACGAATTCGCCGGCCATCATCACGGCATTGGCGCCGCGCTCCGGCTGGCTGGAATGATGCTCCCGGCCGCAGCAACGGGTGGTCAGCTTGGCGCCGCCTTTGTGCGCGCCCACGATCTTCATCAGGGTGGGCTCGCCGATGATGGCCAGCGCCGGCTTGATGTTCTGCGCCTTAAGGTCGTCCAGCAGGCCCTTGACGCCGACGCAGCCGACTTCCTCGTCGTAAGAGAGCGCGAAGTGGATCGGCCTGGTCAGCTTCGCCCGCCCCATCTCCGGCGCCAGCGCCAGCGCCGCGCCGACAAAGCCCTTCATGTCGCAGGCGCCGCGGCCATACAGTTTGCCATCGCGCACTTCGGGCTTGAACGGGTCCAGCGTCCAGTCCTGGCCGTCCACCGGCACCACATCGGTATGGCCCGACAGCACGTAACCGCCATCGCCGTCCGGCCCGATGGTGGCAAAGAGGTTGGCTTTGGTGCCGGTCGCGTCATAGGAGCGGCGGCAGCGCGCCCCGGATTTTTCCAGCAGGCTTTGCGCGTAATCGATCAGCGCCAGATTGGAATCGCGGCTGGTGGTATCGAAGGCGATCAGCGCCTTGACCAGGTCGAGGGCTGTCATCACTGGCTCCTCTTCAACCTTGGGCGCGGCTGGCCGGGTTGCCGATGATGTCGAGGAATTCGCGGCGGGTGTCGGAATTGCCGCGGAAGGCCCCCAGCATGGTGGAGGTCACCATGGTGACGCCGGTCTTGTGCACCCCGCGCGTCGTCATGCACTGATGCGCCGCCTCGATCACCACCGCCACGCCCTTGGGCTTGAGCACTTTCTCGATGGTATTGGCGATCTGGGCGTTCATTTTTTCCTGCACCTGCAGCCGGCGGGCATAGGCATCGACAACCCGCGCCAGCTTGGAAATTCCCACCACCCGGCTGGTCGGCAGATAGCCGACATGGGCGCGGCCGATGATGGGGGCGAGGTGATGTTCGCAATGGGATTCGAAGCGGATGTCCTTGAGGATCACCATGTCGTCATAGCCTTCGATCTCCTCGAAGGTGCGTGCCAGATAGGCTTCGGGGTCCTGGCCGTAGCCGGAAAACCAGTCTTCAAACGCCTTGGCGACGCGGGCAGGGGTGTCCTTCAGGCCTTCGCGGGCGGGATCGTCGCCGGCCCAGCGCAGCAAGGTATGGACGGCCTTTTCGGCCTCTTCGCGTGTCGGTCTGGTCATGGGAAAGCTTGGCCCGCGCAGCGGTGCGATTCAACCTTGCCAATAGGAAGGTTTAATGAATCTGGCGGCGTTCGTAGGGGCTTTCCAGCAGGAAAGCCGGGATTTCCGCCTCAAAGCTTTCGCCCGATGCGCTCATCATCTGATAGCGGCCGCTCATGGTGCCGGAGGCGGTCTCCAGCGGGCAGCCGCTGGTGTACTGAAAGCTTTCGCCCGGCGCGATCACCGGCTGGGCGCCGACCACGCCGGGGCCGCGCACTTCCTGCATCCGGCCGGTGCCGTCCACGATGCTCCAATAGCGCGACAGAAGCTGCACTGCTTCGGCGCCGCGATTTTCGATTGTGACAGTGTAGGACCAGACATAGCGGTCGTCTTCCGGATCGGACTGATCGTCCAGATAGGCGGGCTTCACCGCGACGCGGATGCGCTTGGTCTCCAGCTCATACTGGTGATTTTTTTCAAGCGCGGAGGCCTGGCGGTTTTCCATGTCAAACATGGGACAAGTATCGGGCTGCCGCGCATTTGGCGCAAGCGGCAATTGGGCGCAGTGATTAACGCGGTTCCACCACAATGTGCGTTTTCACAGAATTGGCGATGAAACAGGCATCGTGCGCAAGATGGTGAATGGGTTCCAGCGTGGCGGCATCGGCGCTGGCAACGATCTTCGGCCTGAGGATGACACGGGTCACCCATAACTTGCCGCCCTCTTTTTCAAGAAAACCCACCGCGTCGTCTTCGTAGGATTGCACCGTGATCTTCTTCTTGGCGCAGATCGCCAGAAAGCTCAGCATGTGACAGGAGGACAGCGCCGCCACCAGCATGTCTTCAGGATCGCCATGCACCCCGTCGCCACGATAGGCGGGTGAGGCGCTGGCAGCGAACGTCTGGCCGTCCTTAAAGACGATCTCATGCTCGCGCGGATAGGTTTCGTAGGTGAACGGCTTGCCGCCATTGCTCCAGCTTAGCGCGATGCGATGCTCGGACATCACGCAACCTTCAGGGCTTGGGCGATATCGTCGCAAAGGTCCTGAGGGTCTTCCAGACCGACCGACAGGCGCAGCATGCCGCTGGTGACGCCGGCGGCGGCGCGCGCTTCGGGGGTCATTTTCTGGTGGGTGGTGGTCTCGGGGTGGGTGAGCAGGCTCTTGGTGTCGCCAAGATTGTTGGAGATGTCGATCAGCCCCAGGGCATTGGCCAGCTTGAAGGCGGCCGGCTTGCCGCCTTCGACTTCGAACGTCACCACACCGCCGCCGCCATCCATCTGCGCCTTGGCAAGATTGTGCTGGGGGTGGTCGGGACGGAAGGGATACAGCACCCGCGTCACCTTCTTCTGGCCGGCCAGGAAGTCAGAGACGATCTGGGCATTCTCGCAATGCTGCTTCATGCGCAGCTCAAGCGTTTCCAGGCTCTTCAAATGCAGCCAGGCATTGAAAGGGCTGATGGTCGGACCGGTGTTGCGCAGGAACTGGTGCAGATTCTCGTCCAGGAAATCCTGGTGGCACAGGATCATACCGCCCATGGCGCGGCCCTGGCCGTCGATGAACTTGGTGGAGGAATGCACCACGATATGGGCGCCCAGCTCCATCGGCCGCTGCAAGGCAGGGCTGGCAAAGGCATTGTCCACGATCAGGCGCGCCCCGCCTTTTTCCGCGACCTTCGCCACCGCCGCGATGTCCACGATGGACAAGGTGGGGTTGGACGGCGTTTCCACGAACAGCAATTTGGTTTCAGGCTTCGTCGCCGCCGCCCAGGCGGAAAGATCGCTGCCATCGACAAAGCTTGTGGTGATGCCAAAGCGCGGCAGCACATTTTCCATCACATAGCGGCAGGAACCGAACAGCGCATTGGCCGATACGACATGATCGCCGGTCTTCAAGCCCGCCAGGAACACGGCGCTGACGGCCGCCATGCCGGTCGCGGTGGCGCGCGCCGCGGGGGCGCCTTCCAGCTGCGCCATGCGTTCTTCGAACATGGCAACGGTGGGATTGGACAGGCGGCTATACTGGTAGCCGGGGCTTTCGCCCTTGAAACGGGCTTCGGCTTCTTCGGCGGCCTCGTAGGCATAGCCGGCGGTGAAAATCAGCGGTTCGCAGGTTTCCTGAAACCCTGTGCGTACCTGGCCGCCGCGCACCGCTACGGTGCGCTTGCGCCATTTGCCGGGTTTTTTGTTGGTGGCCATTAACGTCTTGTCCCTTAAGGCCGTTTTTGTGGCCCCGTTGCCCCCCATGGGTCAAGAACATAAGCTTTATGCGGGATTCGCAGAGGTCCCGGGAAAGGCGGGTGTGCTTTGAAGCGCCTGTTTCTGCCGCGTTATGCCAAGGGCCAGCCGGCGCGGAGCGTCGGCGAAAGCCGGAGCGACCAGTTATGAAGCGCCTCTTTCTCCTCAGACACGCGAAGGCCACACCGGCCGAGTCCAGCGTGGAGGATTTCGACCGCACCCTGATGCTCAGCGGCATGCAGGACGCCGCCGCCATGGCGCGCCATCTGCGCAAGAATGACTATACGCTTGACGCAATCCTTTGTTCGTCCGCCGCCCGCACCACCCAGACCGCCGAACTGGTGCTGCATGAACTGGTCGCCGAGATCGAGTATCGCGATGCCCTGTATCTGGCCGACCCGACCAAAATCCTGGCGGCGGTGCGGGCGGCGCCCGCCTCCGTCTCCTCGCTGATGGTGGTGGGCCACAATCCCGGCCTGGAGGAAAGCGCCGCGCAGCTGGCGCGCGAGCCGGTGCGAGGCAAGGAGCGGGCGCGGCATGAAGCGCTGGAAGAAAAATTCCCGACCTGCGCCCTTGCCATACTGGATTTCGATGTCGGCCGCTGGCGCGACGTGGCGCAAGGCTCCGGCAAGCTGGTGGATTTCGTGCGGCCGAAAGATATTTGAAGAATTAATGTGGCAGCGTGCGCGTCTGTTTGTGGGTCGCCAGCTGCCGCCAGCCGAAACCGATCTCGGGCGTCAATTCGCCCATCAGCCGAGTGGTGCGGGTGGCAACGCGTTTTCCGCCCATCGCTTCATAGAAGAAACAGGCATTGTTCCTGGCATGCGCCCAGATCAGGCAGGAGCGCAGCTTGCGGTCCTTGAAGGTGTCGAAGGCGCCGGCCAACAGGGCGCGCCCGGTACCGCGGCCCATGAATGCCGGGTCGACATAGAGGGTATAGACTTCGCCGTCGAAGCCGAGCGCGCCGTCGCGCGCCGCGCCCAGGCTGGCCAGTCCGATCGGGCCAGCTTGCGAATCTTCCGCCACCAGCACCGTTCCGGGTCCCTTGATGGTGGTCTGCCAGCGCGCGGTATGGCTGCGATGCGACATTGCACCCAGCAAAGAATGGGAAATCATGCCCGCATAGGTGTCTTGCCAGGATTCGATATAGATGCGCGCCAGGTCTGCGGCATCTTCAGGCCGCGCAATCCGAACACTCAGCGCGAGGTCGTCCATAACTTGAAGCGTGAGCCAATCCGCAGCGTCCCGCAAGAGTCATTTTATCGCGGCGCGAAAAATTTATGACGTGTTGTTACGCTTGACATAGCCGCAACGCAGTTCAGAGACACAGGCCTTCCTCCCCTTCGCGCGAAGCGCATTGGAAGGGGAGGTGATTTCAGCGGGCGAGGCCTGGGCCGAGCGCAAGCTGAAATCGGAGGGGATCAACCAAGAAGCGGCTTTTCCTGAACCCGGGCGAAGAACTTGGCGCTTTGCTCGCCGCCCTGTCCGTAATGCTTGGCGGTGCTCCAGTCGGTAATCTGCGCGAAATGGGCGGCGACGTCGTCGGCGGTGGCGTTCTGGCCCAGATTAACGCCGTCGGTTTCCACGATTCTAGCAGCGGCAAAGGCGCCGGCCGCCGCTGTCAGGATCACGCCGTTGGGCGCGTCTTCGCTGGCGAGATAGGCAACCGCCGGGGAGACGAATTCGGGCTTGAGCATCTCCAGCACCGCCGGCGGCATCAGGGCCTCGGTCATGCGGGTGGCAGCCACCGGGCAGATGGCATTGACCCGGATATTGTCCTTGGCGCCTTCCAGCTTCAGCGAATTCATGAAGCCTACCAGCGACAGTTTGGCGGCGCCGTAATTGGTCTGGCCGAAATTGCCGTACAGGCCGGTGGAGGAGGTGGTGACCACGATGCGGCCATAGCCTTGCGCCTTCATGATGTCCCACACCGCCTTGGCCGTCTTCACCGTGCCCAGCAGATGCACGTCCATCACGGCGGTGAAGTCTTTCAGTTCCATCTTGCCGAAACTCTTGTCGCGCAGGATGCCGGCATTGGCGATCAGGACGTCGATGCGGCCCCAGGTGTCCATGGTCTGCTTGACCAGATGGGCGACACCGGCATCGTCGCTGACCGAGGCGCCATTGGCGATGGCCTCGCCGCCCTTGGCCTTGATCTCTTCCACCACCTTTTCAGCCGCCGTGGAATTGCCGCCGCTGCCGTCCAGCGAGCCACCCAGATCGTTGATCACCACCTTGGCACCTAGCGCGGCAAACTCCAGCGCATGCGCCCGGCCCAGTCCGCCCCCCGCACCCGTGATGATGACGACCTTGTCCTTGAACGAGATGGCCATGGGGAATCCTTCCGTATCTTTATAAAGGGGCGCTTCCGCTCTCGCGGTTGCTCGCCCCTACGATGGGGTGGAGACGCTTGGCGGGTCAAGGCGGCGGCCCAGCTTCTGGCGCAGCCATGCGGCGGCGGGAACCTCGACAAAGCGCGCCAGAAGCGCGCCCCACAACAGGCAGATGATCACCAGTCCCAGCGGCTCCATCCACCACATCAGGTCGGCAAAAGGGATTCCAAACACCATCGTGTCCGGCGGCGGCCAGACGCGCTGTTTCAAAAAGCGCAACGTCACCAGCCAGGTGGTCTGGCCCAGATAGATGGCATAGGACCATTCCCCCACCATCTGGGGCAGGCGGGTGTTCATCGCTCGCGCCAGGAACCCCTTGTCGAAAGCCAGGGCGAAGATCAGCGCCAGCAGCGGCAACACGGTGTAGATGTCGTTGCGGGTATGGGCCCAGCCCGTGCGTGTCACCGCATAAATCAAAAGCAGCACCAGCAGCGCCTGGACCAGCGAATGGGTCCATTCGGGAATGCGCTGGTCCTTTACCCGCATGAACAGAACCGCCATGCCCATGCCGATGGTGAAATCGGCCAATCCGCGCAGCACGCCAAAGTCAAAAGTGATGTCGAGCCCGTGGGTGGAGGTGGCCAGCAGGACCAGCAACCCCGCCACGCCCGCCGCGATCAGCGCCGCGCCGCGCCAGGGTCTTCCCTTTGACAGATAAAGCAGCGCGGGAAACAGAAGGCAGAGCGCGAACTCCACGCTGACGAACCAGGACAGGCCATTCCAGGTCAGCCGGTCCATGGTGCCCCAGGCCTGCACCAGAAAAAGGCTCAGCACAAAACCCTTGGGGCTGACATCCTGGTGCCAGGGCAGGTCATAGATCGAGACATAGCCGCCCGCCGCCGCCAGTGCCCGAAGCGTGATCACCATCCCCAGCACGAACAGCAGCATGAAGAGATGCAGCGGATAAAGCCGGATCAGCCGGGCGCGCAGAAAATCGGCATAGCCGCGCCATTGCAAAAGGTCATTCAGCCGGTGGCTGTAAGCATAGGTGAGAATGAAGCCCGACAAAGCGAAGAAGAACTCGACCCACAGATAGCCGCGCGCGGCGATGCGGTCGAACCAGATGAGGCCGGTATAATGATGGCCTTCGCTGAAGTGATAAAGCACGATCATCAGGGGCGGCAGCGCGCGCGCGCCCGCCAACGCTCCGATTGTCCCCGTCTTGCCCGTCTTGCCGGTCACGCTTTTCGCCTGCGTTGGTTGCGGCGACTCTAGATTGGGCGCGGCCTTCTGTCATGGGATGCCCTCGCGAAAATCGTGTAGCCTTGGCGGGGATGTTTCGCGGGGGCGAATGGTGCCGCATCTTCAGTCCGCCTTGGGCATTGCCGTCATCATCGCCATCGCCTGGGCCCTTTCGGAAGACCGCAAGGCCTTCAACTGGCGCATGGTGGCCGGCACGCTGCTGCTCCAGGCGGCCATCGCCCTGCTGCTGTTGAAGGCGCCGGTGGCGCGTGAACTTCTTTTGGCGCTGAACGGCGTGGTGACGGCGATCACCACCGCCACCAATGCCGGCACCAGCTTTGTCTTCGGGTATATGGGCGGCGGGGCGGCGCCCTTTGCCGTCACCAATCCCGGCAACATGATCAATCTGGCCTTTTCCATCCTGCCGCTGATCATCGTGGTCGGAGCGCTGTCCGCGATGCTGTGGTACTGGCGCATCTCGCCCATCCTGGTGAAATCCATGGCGGTGGGGCTGAAAAAGGCGCTGGGGCTGGGCGGGGTGGTGGGATTGTCCTCCGCCTCGATGGTGTTTCTGGGCAATATCGAAGGCCAGCTGATGATCCGCCCCTATCTGGCGCGGCTGACCCGCACCGAGCTTTTCATCCTGATGACGGTCGGCCTGTCGGTGATCGCGGGCACTGTCTTCGTGCTGTACGCCACCATCCTCGCAAATGTGCTGCCCGGCGCGCTGGGCCATCTGCTGGTGGCGTCTTTCATGTCGCTGCCGGCGGGCATCCTGATGGCGCGCCTGATGGTGCCGGGCCCAGCCGAGACCGATCTCAACGAAAAAGAAGCCAGCGTGCATTACCGCTCCACCATGGACGCGATGGCGCGCGGCACCGAGGACGGGCTGAAGCTTTACTTGCAGATCATCGCCATGCTGGTGGTGACGACCTCGCTGGTGGCGCTGGCCAATATCATCCTGGCCCAGCTACCCGGCGTGATGGGCGCACCGTTGACGCTGGAAAGGATGCTGGGCTGGCTGTTCGCGCCGCTGGTCTGGCTGATGGGTGTCCCGGCCGATCAGATGGTCACGGCCGGCGGCCTGCTGGGGGTCAAGGTGATCCTGAACGAACTGATGGCCTACCTGCGCATGGCGGCACTGCCGGCGGGTGCGCTGGACCCGCGCTCCAGCATGATCATGGTCTATGCCCTGTGCGGCTTCGCCAATTTCGCCAGTGTCGGCTTTCTCATTGCCGGCATGAGCGCCCTGATCCCGGAACGGCGCGACGAAATCGTCGGAATGGCACTGAAGGCGCTGGTGGCGGGCGTGCTGGCCAGCAGCCTGTCGGGCGCCATGATCGGCTTGTTGCCGCTCTAGCCAGATGGCCCTAGTCTCGCTGCTCAAACCGCCAGACCCCATGCATGCATCGTTTCGCCATTCTATTTGCCGCCTGTCTTTGCGCCTGCGCACCCACTTTCCAATCCGGCGCGCCGCGCGATCCCACGCGTTCCGCGGTGATCGGCGATGAGGACCTGGTGACCCGCGACGGTGCCCAACTTTCCTCGCGACGCTGGGACGCCGAAGGCACGCCCTCAGGCACACCAAAGGCAGTGATCGTCGCCGTCCATGGCATGAGCGACTATTCCAACGCTTTCGACATGCCGGGCATGGCCTGGGCGGCGCAGGGCATTACCACCATCGCCTATGACCAGCGCGGCTTTGGCAAGAATGCCAGTCCCGGTATTTGGGCTGGGGCCGACACCATGCGCGCCGACCTGTCGGACGCGGTGGACGCGGCGCGGGGCCGTTATCCGGGCGTGCCGGTCTTTGCGCTGGGCGAAAGCATGGGCGGGGCTGTGGTGCTGACCGCGCTGGCTTCGCAAAATCCGCCCGCGGTGGACGGCGCGATCCTGGTGGCGCCGGCGGTATGGTCGCGCGCCGACATGCCGATTACGTATCGCGCCGCCCTATATCTGGCAGCCCATTTGATACCGGGCGTGATCCTGTCGAACTCTGCCGCCAGCAAGGTGGTCACCATCATCCCGTCCGACAATGTCGAGATGCTGCGGGCCCTTGGCCGCGATCCTTTGTTTCAGAAGCGCACCCGCACCGACACGCTGTATGGCCTGGTCAATCTGATGGACGAGGCCCGCACCGCACCCGCCCGTCTCGCCAATCCGCCGCCCATTCTGATGGTCTATGGCGCCAACGATCAGGTGATCCCCGCCAAGCCAACCCAGTCCGTGATCGCGGAACTGGGGAACCGCGCCACTGTGCGCCGCTATGACAAGGGCTATCACATGCTGCTGCGCGACCTGCAGCGGGCCATCGTCCATCAGGACGTGGCCGACTGGGTATTGAAGCGAACCAATTAGACCCCCAATCGTTATCACATTTGAACCCCTTTCGGAGGATCAGATGACCAATAGCAACAAGCACGATCTGCGTGACGGCAAGCCCAATGCCGCCCCCACGACGGAAACCCGTCTTCCCGGCCATGACGACAAGATCATGCCGATCCCGCCCAGCGGCCAGAATCCGGTAAACCCGGGCGTCGGCAGCAAGGCTGGCGTGGCCGAAGGCCAGGTCACGAAGTCGAATTAGCCTTCTTTCCGGCCAAGTCCGTCCTTTCGGGCGGCCCTCTATTCTAAAAGATGGGGAT
>JBBSKJ010000032.1:0-12268 GCA_038256475.1 Micropepsales bacterium
CCCAGAGGGCTCTGGCCCATGCGCGCCTTGGCGGCGCGCTTGCCCAGGGGCCAGGTCGGGCGATGGCCTGTCAGGGCTTCTTCGCGGAACTTGCGGATATCACCGTCATCCATGCCCTTGAAGTAGTCCCAGGATTCGTTGTGCACACGGGCATGCTTGGGGCAAAGCCAGAGATATTCCGTCAGGTTCTTGGGCGACTTGGCGACGCGGCAATTGCCCGGCCCGACACAGTCGGGGGCTTCGCACATCCGGGTCACCGGCTCGGGCTTTTTCGCCTTGCCTGACTTGATCCGGATGTCGGTTTTGAAGCGGTTGGTACGGGGTTCGACCATCGAACAATTATGGGGAGGCAAGGGTAAAAGACAAGGAAACGTATTGCTTGACTTTCGGGGGCGCAAAGCAAACTAGGGCAGGATGAAAGTCGCCGACACCATGACCCAAAAACTGACCGCCGCCTTTGCGCCGCTGGCGCTGGAGGTGCGGGACGAAAGCGCCCGTCACGCCGGCCATGCCGGCGCCACCCGCGATGATGGCAGCCATGGCGAAACCCATTTCCATGTGCGGCTGGTGTCCAGCGCCTTTGAAGGACTTTCCCGGGTCGAACGCCAGCGCCGCATTCATGCGGTGCTGGAACAGGAACTGAAAGCTTCGGTTCACGCGCTGTCGCTGGCGCTGCTTACGCCGTCGGAAGCTCAGACGTCGCCATAGCGTCCTGATCGCCCTGGCGGGGCGGTATGATGCGAATGGCGGTGATCTGGTTGCGCTGGCGGCGCATGATCTCGAAAACAAAGCCGAAGAATGCGAAACGCTGACCGGCATCCGGAATGGTAGCGGATTGCGCGATCACCAGCCCCGCGATGGTGGTGGCATCGTCTTCGGGCAGGCCCCATTCCAACTCGCGATTGAGGTCGCGCACCGGCACATTGCCCTCGACCAAATAAGAGCCGTCCGGACGCCTCCGGATTTCCCGCCGCGCTTCCTGCGGCCGGGAATCGGAAATGTCGCCGAACACTTCTTCCAGAATGTCTTCCAGGGTCACAAGACCCTGCAGGGCGCCATACTCATCCACCACCAGGGCGAACCGGGCGCGGCGCTCGCGGAATTCCGCCAGCTGTTCCTCCAGCGTGGTGGTGTCCGGAACGAACCAGGGCGGCGCCACAAGCGTGGCGATGTCGATTTTTTCAAGGTCGCCGCGATGTTCCACCAGTGCCTGGGCGAGCAGCTTGGCCGACAGGATGCCAATGATGTTATCCGGCTCGTCGCGCCAGACCGGCATGCGGCTGTGGCTGGAGGCGACAACCGCCTCCACCAGTTCCTGCTTGGGAAGGCCGGCATCGACGCTTTCGATGCTGGTGCGGTGACGCATCACATCGCCCACCTGCAATTCGCCCAAGTCCAGAATGCCGCCCAGCATGTCGCGATGCTCGCGCTCGAAACTGCCCTCCTGGAGGTGCTGGGCGATGGAACTGCGGATTTCGGCGCGGGCATATTCCGGATCTTCCGCCGCGCCGGCAGAAACGCCGAACAGACCGAGTATCCGACCGCCCAGCCATCGCGCCGCCGCGAAGATCGACGCCCGCGCGGTCACGATTGGCCGCTGTGGCGCGGCGGTAAAAGCGCAGACAGCCAGCAGGGCGACAATCGCGGCAAGAATATAGGCGAGCATTATGGGACCGAAGGGAAGCACGCCATCATAGCGCGTTTTATCCGTCCGTCAGGACCGATTTTACGGCTTCCAGCGGCACATCGCGGGTGACGAAAGCCTGTCCCAGCCCGTGCAGCAGGATGAAAGTCAGCTTTCCGTCCGCGACTTTCTTGTCGTGCGCCATGTGGCCGATCAGTTCGTCGGCGCCGGCGCGCGCACCCGGAATGTCGGCGATCGCGGACGGCAGTCCCACGGCTTGCAAATGGCGCGTGAAGCGCTGCGCATCCTGTCCGGAGCACAGGCCCAGCTTGACCGAAAGCTTGAACGCCAGCGCCATGCCGATGGCCACGCCTTCGCCATGAACCAGCCGGTCCGAAAATCCGGTCGCCGCTTCCAGCGCATGGCCGAAAGTATGGCCGAGATTGAGCAGGGCGCGGTCGCCGGTCTCGCGTTCGTCGCGCGCCACGATATCGGCTTTCATCTGGCAGGAATGGGCCACGCACCTGACCATGGCGGCTTCATCGCCCGCCAACGCCTTGGGCCCGTTGGCCTCCAGCCATTCAAAGAAATTCGCATCGCCCAGCGCGCCATACTTGGCGACTTCCGCATAACCGGCCAGCAGCTCGCGCCGGGGCAGGGTGGACAGCAACTGGGTGTCCGCGATCACGATGCGCGGCTGGTGGAACAGGCCGATCAAATTCTTGCCCTGCCGGGCATTGATCGCGGTCTTGCCGCCGACCGAAGAATCGACCTGCGACAGAAGCGTGGTGGGAATCTGCGCAAAGCCGACGCCGCGCTTGAGCACGCCCGCCGCGAAGCCGGTGAGATCGCCGATCACCCCGCCGCCCAAAGCGATGACAAGGCCATTGCGGTCCAGCCCCGTGTCGAGCAATTCGCCCGACAGACGCTCCAGTCCAGCAAAGCTTTTGCTCACTTCGCCCGGCGCCATCACGATGGGGCGCGCTTCAATGCCTACCCTGCGCAACAGTTCGAGCAGACGCGGCAGATGAATCTCCGCAACGTTCGCGTCCGTCACCACGGGCACCGGGCCGCGTGCAAAGGGTTTCAGCAATTCCCCCGTGCGCGCCAGCATCCCCGCGCCGACATGAATGTCATAGGCGCGCGTCCCCAGTCCTACCGAAACGATTTCACTCATGGCTCTCGCATATCCCATGGGCGGCCAGGGCGGCAACGATCTTGTCCAGAAGCACGCTATGGGGTTCGTCGGCCGATTCCAGCACCATGTCGGCCATGGCATAGACCGGCTCGCGCTGCGTCAGCAGCCGCTCCAGCGTGCCGCGCAGATCGTCATTGGCGAGCAGGGGACGTGTCTGGCCATGAACATTGTCCGGGCCCTGGCGCTTTTTCACCCGTCCCAGCAGGATCTCTACCGGCGCCTTCAGCCATATGGTGAAGGCGGACTGTTTCATGGTGGCGCGGGTGGTCTCGTCGATATAGGCGCCGCCGCCGGTGGCCAGAATGTGCGGCGGCTCGCCCAGCAGGCGGGCGATCACCCGCCGCTCGCCATCGCGAAAATAGGGTTCGCCGTATTTGGTGAAAATCTCCGACACGGTCATGCCCGCAGCCGCTTCAATCTCGTGATCGGCATCGGCGAATGGCACATTCAGCCGCGCAGCCAGCCGTTTGCCGATGGAGGTTTTGCCCGCCCCCATCATGCCCACCAGCGCCACGGTACGGTTCAGTGTCATGGGCCTTTTCGATACAGCCATGCTAAACCAGTGTCCATGACTCGCCCGCGCGCAGAGCCGCGCCAGATGACCAAGCGCCCGGAGGGCGCCGTATGAAGAGAAGCGACTCTGCCTATCTGATCGAGCTTTTCCTCGACATGATGGGGGCCGAGCGGGGATCGGGCGCCAACACGCTGGCGGCCTATCGCCGCGACCTGGTGGACTTCTCAGGCCGCGCCGATCTGCGCGATGCCAGCCGTGAACAGGTCCGCGACTTCCTGAATTCGCTTTCCCGGTCGGGCCTGGCGGCTTCGACCCAGGCGCGCAAACTGTCGGCGCTGCGTCAGTTCTATGGCTTTCTGTACACCGAGGGGATGCGCGGGGACGATCCCACCCAGACCCTTGCCGCGCCCCGCGCCGGGCGTCCCTTGCCCAAGATTCTGTCGGGCAACGATCTGGAGGCGATGCTGAACACAGCTGCCGATGACACGTCACCCGAAGGCCTGCGGCTGACCTGCATTGTCGAGATGCTGTATGGCGGCGGCTTGCGTGTTTCCGAACTGGCGCGGCTCAAACTGGCCAGCGCGCGCACCCATGAAGGCTTCATCCGCATCACCGGGAAGGGAAACAAGGAGCGCATGACGCCGTTGAATATCTCGGCGCGCACCGCGCTGGATGCCTATCTGGCGGTGCGGGGCGAATTCGTGCCCAAGCATGACAAGAACAACCGCTATCTGTTCGCCTCGCGCGGCGCCGAAGGCTTTCTCACCCGCCGCCGCTTTCACCAGTTGCTCAAGGCACTGGCGTTGAAGGCCGGCCTCGATCCCGCCAAGGTCTCGCCGCATGTGCTGCGCCATGCCTTTGCCACCCATCTGGTGGAAGGCGGAGCGGACCTGCGCAGTATCCAGACGCTTCTGGGGCATGACGATATCGCCACCACCGAGATCTACACCCATGTAGCGCGGGACCGGCTGAGCCGGGTTGTGCAGGCGGCGCACCCCCTGGGCAAGGCCAAAGCGGTCAAAAACAGCCGTTAACCCATTGGAACGGAAAGGTTCTTTAGGCATTCCCTTTCGCGAGGGCCTGTGTCACTTTCCGCCTTTGACGGTGATTTGAGCCATGCATTACCTCGAATTTGAGCGCCCCATAGCCGAGTTGGAAGGCAAGATCGTCGAGCTGAAGAGGCTTGCTGAAGAAGATCCCAACATGGAGATCGACAGCGAGGTCGATCGACTGCAGAGCCGCGCCGGTACGCTGGTGGCGGACACCTATGCCCGGCTGACACCTTGGCAGAAGGTGCAGGTGGCGCGTCATCCGGGCCGTCCGCACTTTCTCGACTATGCCGAGCACATCATCGAAGATTTCACGCCGCTGGCTGGCGACCGCTCGTTTGGCGAGGATGAGGCGGTGGTGGCGGGGCTGGGCCGGTTTCGCGGACGCCCGGTGGCTTTCATCGGCCAGGAGAAGGGCAACGACACCCAATCGCGCATCAAGCACAATTTCGGATCGGCGATGCCCGAAGGCTATCGCAAGGCGGTGCGGATTTTTGAACTGGCCGGCCGGTTTGATCTGCCTGTCCTGTCCTTCGCCGACACGGCGGGCGCCTATCCGGGCGTCAGCGCCGAGGAGCGCGGACAGGCCGAAGCCATCGCCCGCTCGATCGAGGCGGGTCTTTCGGTCAAGACGCCTTTCATCGCCACCATCATCGGCGAAGGCATGTCGGGCGGCGCCATCGCCATCGCCGCCGCGTCGCGGGTTTATATGCTCGAACATTCGATCTATTCGGTGATCTCGCCGGAGGGCTGCGCTTCGATCCTGTGGCGCAGCGCCGACAAGGCGCAGGAGGCCGCCACGGCGCTCGAGATCACGGCCCAGGACCTGCTTGCGCTCAAGGTGATCGACGGCATCGTACCCGAGCCGGTGGGCGGCGCCCATCGCGCCCCGCTGGAAACCATCGAAGCGGTGGCCGATCAGATCGACCAGGGGCTGAAGGAAATGGAAGGCATGTCCGGCGATGAAATCCTGCGCCAGCGCCGGGCCAAGTTCTTGGCGATGGGGCGAAGCCTGTAAGCCGCGCGGTAACGCGCGGCTTTGATTTGATCCGGTGGATCAAACCAAAGGTTGAGCGCCCGTAGCGTAAGCGCAGGGCCGGGGGGCGCTCAACTAGAACACGCTCCACTTAAACAAAAAAAAGCCCGGATTTCTCCGGGCCTTTTGGTTTTGTGTACGGGCGGGATCAGCGCGCCATCTGCAGGCTGCCGTTCGGCACCCAGCCCTTATTGTCCACTTCGTCGGTGACTTCCCGCCACACACCATCGGTGTTGCCGGTGGGATAGAGGATCATGCCGGGATCGAGCTGGCGTACCACCTTGGCGGTTTCGCTGGGCGTGGCGCGCATCACGCCGGGCCGCGTCATCGTGACGGTGCGCTGCGGCGCGGTCTGTGCCGCGGCCGTGGACAATCCGCCCATCTGGCCGACCAGCTTGGTATAGGCGTCGATATAGGCCAGCACCACGACCTGGCCGATGGCGGTCTTTTGATAGTTCGATACGCCCACGGCGCCAAAACCGCCCAGCACGCCGCCACCGGCGCCGATGCCAAAACCGACGTCCGTCTTGTCGCCATGGCCTTCGGCCATCGCCTGATGCTCGCTGGTGCGCACGTTGGTGACCGACAGGATCACATCCGCGGTGCTGGAATTGATCGAGATGCCCGAGATAATGGCGCCGGCGAAGCCGCCGACCAGACCGCCCAGGAGGCCGCCGACATTGGTGCCACCGGCATTGGAGTTCTTGGAAACGATATCGGGCACCAGAATATAGTCCGCCGCCCGTACTTGGCCGCCGCCGATGTTCGACCCGCCCTGCAGCGCGCCGCCGGCCGCCAGGGCGCGTTCCTGCTGCGCCAGTTCAAAGCCCTTGCCGCGATCCACCAGGGTGAAGCAGCCCGACCGTTGCACGAAAATCTTCAAAAGCGCCTCCGGCGATTCCAGGCCCAGGCCTTCCCACCATTTGTTGTCCGGCTCGCGCACCGCGATAGAGCCGATCCGCTGCGAGCAGGTGGGAATTTCGGCTTTGCGTTCTTCCGTCTTGCGACGGATGGAAGACTGAGACCATACCGGCGTCGTCAAGGACGCGGTGGTGAAGCACAGAGCAGCCGCAATCGCGACCGTTTTGCCTAAGCGCATGATAGCCCCCTTCGAAAGGCGTGAAGTCTTACCCCTGCGCCGGAACATACAAGATGTCGTAAAATCTGCAACGCCTCGCGCAAGTTTGTCGCGCTGTCAGCGAGTTACCACCAGCCTCGCCACTTGAACCACAATAATGGCAGGACACCGCTGATCAAAATCAGGGCAAGGCCGAAGGGATAGCCAAAGGCCCAGTTCAGCTCCGGCATGAAATGGAAATTCATCCCATAGATGCCCGCCACCAGCACCGGTGGAATCCCCACCACCGAAGCGATGGTCAGCACCTTGAACAGGTTGTTCTGCTCGGTGGTGAGAAAGCCAAGCGCCGCATTCAGCAGGAATTGAATCTTGGTGGTGAGGTGACCTTCATACTCGTTGAGCGAGCGGACGTCCTTGCCGGCCATCTTCAGCCTGGCCTTGATCGCGCTGTCCAGCCAGTCGTCGCCATGCTCTGTAACAAAGGGTATCGCGCGCTGTAGCACCAGCAGGGTGTCACGGATATGGGAGAGCCGCTCGCCCATGTCACCGATCTCCACCAGCGTGTCACGCAGCATGGAGTTCACCTGGGACACATTGTAGGTCTGCTGGTCACGCATTCCCTTGTGGAAGATGCGCTGGGATATCCGGAAGGCTTCGGCGCGAAGCTCTTCCAGCCGGTCCGCGCCGTAATCGATCATGGCTTCCAGGATCACCATGAAAATGTCGGGGGCGCTGCGTTCGCGCCGCTCCACCCGCGTCGTGATCGCCTCGAAAGTGTGCAGCTGGGCAAAGCGCACCGTCACCAGCATGTCGGGGGTCAGGACAAAGCCCAGCGGCGTGGTGGCGTCATCGTCTTGGTTTTTGCTGTGGGCGGTTACCGGGACCGAGAGGGTGAAGACGTTGTCTTCGTATTGCAGGCGGCTGGAGAACTCGATTTCCTCCAGCTGTTCGCGCGGCGGGATGTCCAACCCGTAAAATCCGCAGGCCCTGCTGATTTCCTCATTGGTGGGATTGAGCAGGTCAACCCAAACCGTCCGGCCGCCCGATTTATGCTCCGTCAGCATGCGTCATCCTTTCGCCCGCAGTAACGCGCGAAAACGCTGGTGCCTGCAAGGTTAGGCCAGGGCCCCATGACAGTGTTTGTACTTGCGCCCAGACCCGCACGGGCAGGGCGCGTTGCGCTGGACCTTGTCCCATGTCTTGGGATTGTTCGGGTCCACCGGCGCATCGTCCGACCACTGGCCGGGCTGCTCCATTTCATTCTCACCCGTCAGCGGATTGATGTGGCTGGCATACATGTCGGGCAGGGGCGTGTCTTCCAGCGGCGGCACGGGACCGGTCTGGATCTGCACATGCATCAGCTGGCGCACCACCTCGGTGCGCAGGGTCACCAGCAGGGTCTCGAACAGTTCGAAGGCTTCGCTCTTATATTCATTGAGCGGGTCGCGCTGGCCGTAGCCGCGCAGTCCAACATACTGGCGCAGATGATCGAGATTGACGATGTGCTCGCGCCAGTTCTGGTCCAGCGTCTGCAGCAGAATGGCTTTCTCGACATAGCGGGTGACGTCGATGCCAAAATTGGCGGCGCGTTCCGCGGCACGTTCTTCGACTCCCTTCAGGATGCGTTCGCGCACTTCCTCGTCGGCAATGCCTTCTTCCTTGGTCCAGTCCACAATCGGCAGTTCGACGCCGAAATTCTTGGTGATTTCGTCCTGCAGCCCCTGAGAGTCCCACTGTTCGGCATAGGCTTTTTCGGGAATGTGGCGTTCCACCAGCATTTCGACAACGTCCTCGCGGAAGTCGGCAATCTGGTCTGAAACGTCTTCCGACGACATGATCTCCTTGCGCTGATCGAAGATCACCCGGCGCTGGTCGTTCAGCACATCGTCATACTTCAGGATGTTCTTGCGGATTTCGAAGTTGCGCGCTTCGACCTTTTGCTGCGCCTTTTCCAGCGCCTTGTTCACCCAGGGATGGGTGATGGCTTCGCCCGGCTCCAGGCCCAGCTTGGTGAGGATGGCGTCCATACGGTCGGAGCCGAAAATGCGCATCAGATCGTCCTGCAGCGACAGGAAAAATTTGGACGCACCGGGATCGCCCTGGCGGCCTGAACGTCCGCGCAGCTGGTTGTCGATGCGCCGGCTTTCATGGCGCTCGGTGCCGATCATGTAGAGGCCGCCGGCGGCCAGCGCCTTCTGCTTGTACTCCGCCACTTCGCGGCGGATTTCGTCGCTCTTGCGGGCGATCTCGGCTTCATCGGTCACGCCGACCAGCTCCGCCTTGATGCGCATGTCGGCATTGCCGCCCAGCTGAATGTCGGTGCCGCGGCCTGCCATGTTGGTGGCGATTGTCACGGCGCCGGGCTGACCCGCCTGGGCGACGATGAAGGCTTCCTGCTCGTGATAGCGGGCGTTCAGCACATTGTGCTGCACCTTGCGCTTCTTGAGGAATTCGGAAAGCTGCTCGGATTTCTCGATCGAGGTGGTGCCGACCAGCACCGGCTGGCCGCGCTCGCGGCAGGCGATGATCAGCTTGATGATCGCCTCGCTCTTCTCGTCGGAGGTGCGATAGACTTCGTCGTCGGCATCCTTGCGCGACACCGGGACGTTGGTGGGAATTTCCAGCACATCCAGCTTGTAGATATCCATGAACTCGGCGGCTTCAGTCATGGCCGTGCCGGTCATGCCCGCCAGCTTGTCATACAGGCGGAAGTAATTCTGGAAGGTGATGGACGCCATGGTCACATTTTCCGGCTGGACCTGGACCTCTTCCTTGGCTTCCAGCGCCTGGTGCAGGCCTTCGGAATAGCGGCGGCCTTCCATCATGCGGCCGGTGAATTCGTCGATGATGACGACCTGGCCGTTCTTGACGATGTAATCCTTGTCCTTCTGGAACAGCAGATGCGCCTTTAGCGCCTGGTTCACATGATGGACGATGGCGATATTTTCCGTGTCATACAGGTCGCCCTGTTCCAGCACGCCTGCCGTCCGCAGGATCTGCGTCATGTGCTCGTTGCCGATCTCGGTCAGCGAGGCCTGACGGGTCTTTTCATCCAGGTCGTAATCTTCCTTGACCAGTGCGCCCATCACCGCGTTCACCGAACGGTACATTTCGGTCTGGTCTTCGGTGGGCCCCGAGATGATCAGCGGCGTGCGGGCTTCGTCGATCAGGATCGAGTCCACTTCGTCCACGATGGCGTAGTTGTGGCCGCGCTGGCTCATCGTATCCAGCGAGTATTTCATGTTGTCGCGCAGATAGTCGAAGCCGAATTCGTTGTTGGTGCCGTAGGTGATGTCGGCGGCATAGGCGGCCTTGCGCTCTTCGTCATTGAGGCCATGGACGATGACGCCCACGCTCATCCCCAGGAAGCGGTAGACTTGGCCCATCCAGTCGCTGTCGCGCCTGGCGAGATAGTCGTTGACCGTCACCACATGCACGCCGTCCCCGGCCAGGGCGTTGAGATAAACGGGAAGGGTGGCGACCAGGGTCTTGCCTTCGCCGGTCTTCATCTCGGCGATGTTGCCCCGGTGCAGGACGACGCCGCCGACCAGCTGGACGTCGAAATGGCGCTGGCCCAGGGTCCGCTTGGCGCCTTCGCGCACCACCGCGAACGCTTCCGGCAGCAGGTCGTCCAGGGTTTCGCCCTTTGCCAGCCGCTCGCGGAAGGCGGGGGTCATCCCGCGCAGTTCCTCGTCCGACATCGCCTTGAAGCGGTCTTCCAGCGCGTTCACTTCGGTCACGATGCCCCACAGGGGCTTGACCTTGCGGTCGTTGGCCGACCCGAAAAGCGATTTGGCGAACGTGCCGAGACCCAGCATGAAAATCCTCTACATACGGCCGGAAGGGCCCCAAATACCGTCAGGCCCAAAAGAGGCCGCCTTTTGCGCATGACGGCCGCGCGGGAGACATAAGAACGCGCTACTCTCTTGTCAAACCGGGGGTTTTTAACAATATCCCCGACAAACCGGGGGGAATAATGGCGAAATCTGCGAAACCGACTCAGAAGGCGTCTTCCGCCAAAGTTGGGGGCGCCAAGCCCGCAGGCCATGCGGTGTCCCCTCTGGCCCCCAAAAGCTTCCCAAAACTGCCGCCCCTGGCCGGTGTTCGGCTGGGCACGGTGGCAGCCGGAGTGCGCTATCAGCAGCGCACCGATGTCCTGCTCGCCCTGCTGGCGCCGGGAACCCAGGTGGCCGGGGTCTTCACCAAATCCAAAACGGCCAGCGCGCCGGTCCTATGGTGTCAGGAGAAACTTAAGGGTGGAGTCGCCCGGGTGCTGGTGGTCAATAGCGGCAACGCCAATGCCTTTACCGGCAAGGCGGGGTTGGACGGCGTGCGCGAGATCGCCGCCGAGGCCGCCGCCGTGGCGGGGTGCCGTCCGCAGGACGTGTTCAGGGCCTCCACCGGCGTGATCGGCGAACCGCTGCCCACCTCAAAAATCACCCGCGTGTTGTCGGATGTGGTGCGTGAAACGGCGGCCGGCAACTGGCGCGCCGCCGCCGACGCCATCATGACCACAGACACATTTCCCAAAGCCGCCACGGCCACCGCCAATATCGACGGCGTCAAGGTGACCATCAACGGGATCGCCAAGGGATCGGGAATGATCGCGCCGGACATGGCGACCATGCTCTCGTTTGTTTTCACCGATGCGAATCTGCCGGCCAGCGTGCTGCAGGAGTGCCTGAGCGCGGGCGTCGGTCCCTCTTTCAATTCGATCACGGTGGATTCGGATACCTCGACCAGCGACACGCTGATGCTGTTCGCCACCGGCAAGGGCGGCAAGCACACCGCCATCACCAAGGCCAGCGACAAGAAGCTGACCGAATTCCGCCGGGCGCTGGACGGTTTGCTGCTCGACCTGGCGCTGCAGGTGGTGCGCGACGGCGAGGGCGCCCAGAAGCTGATACGGATCGATGTGACGGGTGCCGATAGTGACGGCGCGGCCCGGCGGATCGCGCTGACCGTCGCCAATTCGCCTTTGGTCAAGACCGCCATAGCAGGCAATGACGCCAACTGGGGCCGTGTGGTGATGGCGGTGGGCAAGAGCGGCGAGGCCGCCGACCGCGACCGGCTGAAGATTTCCTTCGGTGGCCATGTGGTGGCCGAAAAGGGCATGCGCGCCGCCAAATACAATGAAGCCAGCGCGACCAAGGCGGTGTCGGGCCGCGAGGTGACGATCGAAGTCGATCTGGGGCTGGGCAAGGGGCAGGCGCGCGTGTGGACCTGCGACCTGACCCATGGCTACATTGACATCAATGGCTCCTACCGCAGCTGACATCGCCCGGCGCCGCGCCTGATGGGCAGCCCCTATGCCCTGTGGCGGGACGGCGGGGATGCGTCCGCGCCCTTTGTCATTTGCGCCATGTTCACGCGCGACTATCAGGCAAAGGCGGAGCGGCTGGCGGCGTCACTGGGCGCTTTCGGCCTGGCCCATGCCATCTTCGAAGTGCCGCAGGTTCATCGCTCCATCAGTGTGCGCGGCGGCACGGCGCTTGATTTCAGCAAGCCACGTTTCATCCGCTTCGCGCTGGAGCATTTTTGCAAGCCTGTCCTGTACGTCGATGCCGATGTGATTTTTCGCAAAAGCCCCGAAGGCATCGCGGCGCTGTGCGGCGGGCCCAGCGACTTCGCCGTCTACAACTGGCTCGCCGATACGATGAACGATGCCTGGCGCCCGGAGCCGGGCGGAAATTTGTGGAAGTTCTTCTTCAGTGTGGATGTGGCGTCAGACACGCAACTGATGGCGAGTGGTGCGGTACAGTTCTGGAA
>JBBSKJ010000033.1:0-12216 GCA_038256475.1 Micropepsales bacterium
ACCTTGGCGGGCTTGTTGCGGCCCTCGATCGGCACCAGCACCTCAAAAGTTCCGGCGAAGCGCACATCCTTGGTTTCGGCGGCATAGGGCGGGGCTAGCCTGTTCTTGCGCTTGTCTTTCATGCTGCCCATGGCGCGTCTCTCCGGTTAATGCGGGGCTTCTAGCAGCTTTCAACCGTCATGGTCAGCACGTTTTTTACGGCCGATTCCCAGCTTTTCCCGCCAAAGCCGCGCCGGGATTTCCTCGATCTGGCCTTCCACCAGCTGGCCCAGCTGGAAGGGGCCATAGGCGGTGCGGATCAGGCGGGCGACCTTCAGGCCCAGCCGTTCCATCACCCGCTTGATCTCGCGATTCTTGCCTTCCTTCAGCGACACGGTGGCCCAGCTATAGACCCCCTTGCTGCGCTCGATATCGGCGACGATGGGACCGTATTTGACGCCATCGATGGTGATGCCGGTGGCAAGGCGATCAAGGTCGGCCTGGTTCACCTTGCCGAACAGGCGGGCGCGATAGACCCGCGTCCAGCCCGCCGAGGGAATTTCCATGCGCCGCGCGATCTCGCCGTCATTGGTCAGCAAGAGCAGGCCTTCGGTGTTGAAGTCCAGCCGCCCCACCGACACCACCCGGCCCAGATGCTTGGGCAGGTTGGCGAAGACGGTGGGCCGCCCCTTTTCATCCTTGTGGGTGGTGACCAGTCCGGACGGCTTGTGATAGCGCCACATGCGCGCGGCATCAGGCTGGGTCAGCGGCTTTTCATCGACCTGCACGACATTGTTCTGGGTGACGTTCACGGCGGGGGAGGTGACGATCACCCCGTCCAGCTTGACCCGTCCTTCCAGGATCAGTTTTTCGGCATCGCGCCGCGAACAGATGCCGGCCCGCGCGATCACTTTTGCAATGCGATCGCCGTCGTGGGTGGCTGGCTTTTTGTCGGCGGGCAAGGCTAACTCCTGGGGATATGAATGATGCCGAAGCCATAGCACTGGCGCTGGAAGAAGCGAAATCGGCCGCCTTGCGCGGCGAGGTGCCGGTGGGCGCGGCGCTGCTGGGCCCCGAAGGCGCGCTGCTGGCGCGTGACGGCAACCGCATTCTGGAACTGAAAGACCCCACCGCCCATGCCGAGATGCTGGTGATGCGCGCCGGTGCCAAGCTGCTGGGCAATGAACGGCTGATCGGCGCCACGCTCTATGTCAGTCTGGAGCCTTGCGCCATGTGCGCCGGTGCGATGGCGATGGCGCGGATATCACGCCTGGTCTTCGCCGCCTGCGATCCCAAGGGCGGGGCAGTGCTGCATGGACCGCGTTTCTTCGAGCAGCCCACCTGTCACCATCGTCCCGTGGTGATGCAGACCGAACCGCATGCGTTGGAAGCGGGAGAAATTTTGCGCGATTTCTTCCGCGCGCGGCGAACCTAGTTCTTGTCGTTCCCGCGCAAGCGGGAATCCATCTTTTTTCCGAAGAAATTGGATGCCCGCTTTCGCGGGCATGACACAGGGACCTAAAACCAGACCGGCGCAAATCCCGGAAAGCCCAAGAGCAGCACTTCGCGCGCCGCGATCAGCCCGATGCCGGCGCCGATCAGGACATCGCTGAGGAAATGCGCCGTCAGCAAGGCGCGCGTTACCGCCAGCAGCGCGGCGATGCCGAACCATAGCGGCCACAGCAATGGCCAGACGCAGGTAAAGATCACCGCCACGCAGCAGATGGTCAAAGCATGGCCGCTGGGAAAACTGTTGTAATCGGAATTGAAGGCCAGCGGCATGAAGCCGTACAGCCCCATCTCCATATCGTCGCGCGGGCGGCGGCGGCCGATCGCCAGCTTGATGACGTGCAGGATGACGCTGCCCAGCGTCAGGCTGGCGATGAAGGCCAGGCTGTAATTGATCAGCTGGGTGACCTGATCGGGATAGACCTGGAAATGGCGCAAGCCCGCCGCCACGATCAGCGCGAGGACGGCCGCCGCCAGCCAGTGACCCGCCTTGGCGTAATGGGTGATGCTGTCCAGCGCCTTGTGGGCGCGGGCGTTGACATGGTCGTAGATGAAATGCGCCAGCGCCCGGTCGATGGTCAGCGCCAGAAGACCCGCGAGAATGGAAATAAAGCCGGCCCATAGCAGCATGACGGTTGATTGCCCTCCGTTGCTGGCAGTGTCAACTAGGCGTGCGCCTTGGCCCGCGCGGCCAGCGGGAAATCCACCACAACCGTGGTGCCCTTGCCGATCTCGCTCGCCAGCACCAGCTTGCCGCCGTGCTTTTCGACCAGCGCCTTGACCAACGCCAGGCCGAGGCCCGTGCCGCCCTTGGCATGCATGGCGTCGCTCTTGGCCTGTTCGAAGGGATTGCCCAGCCGCGTGAGGTCCTGCGCCGAGATGCCGATACCGGTATCGTGAACGGAGATATAGGCGCGGCCGCGCGCTTTCCAGGTCGAAACCACGATCTTGCCATCGGGCGGGGTGAATTTCACCGCGTTGGACAGGAGATTCAGCAGCACCTGCTTGACCGCGCGGCGATCGGCCTCGAGCACGGGTTTGCTCTCGTATTCGCTGGTCAGCGTCACGCGGCCGCTCAGGGCCTGGTTCTTGAGGGTGCGCAGGCAGTCCTCGACCGCCTCGCTGAGATCCATGCGTTCGGGCGACAGCACCATTTTGCCTGCTTCGATCTTGGCCATGTCCAGCATGTCGGTGATCAGGTCCAGCAGATGCTTGCCGGAATGATGGATCAGCTTGGCATACTCGTCATAGCGCCTGTCGCCCAGTGGGCCGAACATCTTCTCGCGCATCAGCTCGCTGAAGCCGATAATGGCGTTGAGCGGCGTGCGCAGCTCGTGGCTCATATTGGCGAGGAAGGCGGACTTGGCCTTGCTGGCGGCTTCGGCGCGTTCCTGCGCGGCTTGGATTTCCTGCTCATGCGCCTTGCGGGTGGAGATGTCACGCGAGACGCTGACTATGTTGCGCACCTTGCCGGTGGCGTCGTCATAGATGGCGCGGGTCAGAACTTCCAGCCACAGGTAATGGCCGTCCTTGTGCAGGACGCGATAGGTGGCGGTGCGGCTTTCGCCCGGCGACGGCACGCTGGTGAGCTGGCGCGCTTCTTCGATATCGCCCGGATGGACGATGTTGAGAAAGCCGCCATGGGCGATCTCGTCCACGCTGCGGCCCAGGAGGCGTTCCAGCGCGTCGGAGGCGAACAGGATTTCGCCCTTGACGGTGTAGAAGATGATGATGTCGGACGCCTGGCGCGTCATCGCCTGATACTGTTCCTGGGCGAGTTCGCTGGCTTCTTCCTCGCGCAGCTTGCGGGTGACATTCTGGCAGATGGCGACCAGCGCCACCGGATTTCCGCCCGAGTCGAGCTCAACCTCGCCATGCGCATCCAAGATCTGCGCTTTGTTGTCCGCCAGAAGCGGTCCCAGCGTCACGTCCCGCATGCGATAGAAAAAGGGCTGGCCCGTGCGCAACGCTTCGCCGATCACCTCGGCAACATGCACCTGTTCGGGTACGGGAAGATGCTCGCGCAGCCAGGCGATATCGGGCGCAACCGACGGGTCGACGCCCATCAGCGCATGCATGCCGGGCGACCAGGAATGGGTGCGCGCGATCAGGTCATAGCGCCAATAGCCGATCTGCACGGCGCGTTCGGCGAGCGCAAAAGCGCCACGCTGGCCCTCTTCCGACGGACGCGCGTCTTCCGCACTGAGTTTAAACTGGGTGATGCGTCCCACCAGATCGCCTTGCCTGTTTTGTGGCCGGGACGCTAAAGGAGGCAGGTTAACAACGCCCTTTCGAACGCGGGCGTGAAGAATTCTTTAAGATGATGAATATCAGCGGCTGAGCGCGCGCCAGCCGATATCCTTGCGGAAGAACGAGCCTTCCCAATGGATCAAGTGCGCGGCCTGATAGGCCCGTGCCTGCGCCTGCGCCACGTCCGCACCGATCGCGGTGATGTTCAGCACCCGGCCCCCCACCGCAACGATGTCCGCACCGCGTTGTTCGGTGCCGGCATGAAAAATGGTGACGCCAGGCACTTTCGCGGCCCGCTCCAGGCCGGTGATGACATGGCCCTTTTCATAACCGCCGGGATAACCCTTGGAGGCCATCACCACCGTCAGCGCGACCTCGTCGCGCCATTCCAGCGGCTTCAGCTTGCCCTCGCGCGCCGCCAGCAGCGCCGTCAGCAGATCGCTTTTCAGGCGCGGCATCAGTACCTGACATTCGGGATCACCAAAGCGGCAATTATATTCGACCAGCTTGGGGCCGGTCTTGGTGATCATCAGCCCCAGATAGAGCACGCCCATATAGGGACGCCGCTTGGCGGCGAACGCCGCCACGGTGGGCTTGATGAATTGCTCCATCGCGATGTTTTCAAGATCGGGCGGCAGCACCGGCGCGGGCGAGTAGGCGCCCATGCCACCGGTGTTGGGGCCGGTATCGCCGTCGCCGACGCGCTTGTGGTCCTGGGCGCCGGCCAGCGCGATCACATTGGTGCCATCGCTCAAGGCGAAGAAGCTGGCCTCTTCGCCCTCCATGAATTCCTCGACCACGATCTCATGGCCGCTGTCGCCAAAGCCGCCTTCGAACATGAAGTCGATGGCCTTGTCAGCTTCGTCTTTGCTGGCGGCGATGATCACGCCTTTGCCGGCCGCCAGGCCATCGGCCTTGATTACAACGGGATGCCCCAATGTGTCGGCGAAGGCCTTGGCGGGCGCGGGCTGCGTAAAGCGTTTGTAAGCGGCGGTGGGAATGCCCGCTTCGACGCAAAGGTCTTTGACGAAGCCCTTGGAACCTTCCAGCACCGCGGCCATCTTGGACGGCCCCAGGGCGCGGACCCCGGCATCTTCCAGCACGTCCCACAGCCCGCCCACCAGCTGGGCATCGGCGGCGATTACCGCAAAATCGATTCGCTTGGTGACCGCGAAAGCTGCCAGACCTTCAAAATCGGTGGCGGGAATCGGCACGCATTCGGCAATTTGCGCGATGCCCGCATTGCCGGGCGCGCAATAGAGCTTTGTCAGCAGGGGACTTTGCGAAAGCGCCCAGGCCAGCGCATGTTCGCGCCCCCCGGAACCCACCAGCAAAACTTTCACATGCGCCTCGCCATTTTTCGCCGCCACCCTGTATCATAAGCCCATGCCCGAGACAGCAACTTCATTACCCTTGGCCAACCTGCCCGAATTTTCGGTCACAGAATTGTCCGCCGCCCTCAAACGGTCGGTGGAGGACCAGTTCGCCCTGGTGCGGGTGCGGGGCGAGATTTCCGGCCTGAAATTCCATTCCAGCGGCCATGTCTATTTCGACCTCAAGGACGACAAGGCGGTGCTGAACGCGGTGATCTGGCGCGGTGTGGCGCAGCGCCTGAAGGTGAGGCCGGAAGCGGGCCTGGAAGTGATCTGTACCGGCAAGCTTTCCACCTATGCCGGATCGTCGCGCTACCAGATCATTGTTGAACAGGTCGAGCTGGCCGGACTTGGCGCACTGATGGCGATGCTGGAGGCGCGCCGCAAAGCGCTGGCCGCCGAGGGCTTGTTCGACGCGGCGCGCAAGAAAGCGCTTCCCTTCCTGCCCGAAGTGATCGGCGTGATCACATCGCCCACCGGCGCGGTGATCCGCGACATCATGCATCGGCTCCAGGCGCGCTTTCCACGTCGGGTGCTGCTGTGGCCAGTGGCGGTGCAGGGGGAGAAAGCCGCCAGCGAGGTGGCCGCGGCGATCGCCGGGTTCAATGCCTTTGACGGCAAGCGCCTGCCGCGGCCCGATCTGATCATTGTCGCGCGCGGCGGCGGCTCGATGGAAGACCTGATGGCCTTTAATGACGAGGCGGTGGTACGCGCCGCTGCCGCAAGTCTGATCCCGCTGATCTCGGCGGTGGGGCATGAGACGGACACCACCCTGATCGATTTCGCCGCCGACATGCGCGCGCCCACGCCGACGGCCGCCGCCGAACTGGCGGTGCCGGTGCGTACGGACCTGCTGGCGCAGACACTGGATTTCGAACGCCGCGTCTTGCGCTGTTTTGCCAAAGGCATGGATGACCGTCGCCGCCATCTGGCGCAGCTGGTGCGGGTGTTGCCGCGTCCTGAAAGCCTGTTTGCCGGCCAGCGCCAGAGGCTTGACGTGACCGGCGACAAGCTTTCCCAGGCCCTGCGCCGCAATCTGCAACTGCACCGGGTGGGGCTGGAGAAGGCCGGTGCGCGGCTGCGTGACCGGATGCTGCGCGACCGCATGACGATCTGCGGCGAGCGCGTGCAGGGCTTGGCGGCGCGCGCCGAACGCGCCGAACGCGCCCGTCTGGTGCAGGCGCGGCGGCGGCTGGACGGCCTGACGCGCGAACTGGAACTGATCTCCTATCGCAAGGTGCTGGAGCGCGGCTTCGCACTGGTGCGCGGCGAAGATGGCACGGTGCGCCGCCGGGCCGATTGTGTTCAGGCAGGGGAATCCCTCACCTTGACCTTTGCCGATGGCGAAGCACGGGCGGTGGCGGGCGAGGGCGGTGGCAAAGCCAGAACGCCGAAGAAAAAGCCGGCTCGGGATCAGGGCTCGCTTTTCTGAGGCCGGGTACGGTAATCTGGCGGCATGAACATCATGGAACGCGATCAGGGGCAGGCGAAGCTTCGC
Organism: Micropepsales bacterium; assembly: GCA_038256475.1. Taxonomy (GTDB): domain Bacteria; phylum Pseudomonadota; class Alphaproteobacteria; order Micropepsales; family Micropepsaceae; genus Rhizomicrobium. The sequence continues at coordinate 6,610 of JBBSKJ010000033.1, forward strand.
TATCTCGATGGAGAGTATGAGATCCTTGTCCCGGGCGGCCATGTGGTCTGCGCCGTGACCGGCACCCAGATTCCGCTGGACGCTCTGCGCTACTGGAGCGTGGACCTGCAGGAAGCCTATGCCAATCCGGATGTCGCCACCAAACGGGCGCAGGAAAAAGGCCTGGTTCCGAAATGATGCGACGCCGGTTTTTTATCGGCGCATCGCTTGGTCTGGCCGCCATGCCCGCAAGGGCACAGCAGCGCACCATCCGTTTTTCGGTCACCGGCTCGATGGAGCAGGGCAGCCTGGCAATGGGCAGCGCCCCGCCGGGTTCGCTGGCGGCGCTGGACGGCCGCCCCCTGCGCACGCTGTCCGATGGCCGCTTTGCTTTCGGCTTTGCGCCCAACCAGACCGCTGCCTCGGTCGTGACGGTGCGCTATCCCGACGGCGGCGGCGACAGCCGCTCCTTCAAGCCTGCTGCGCGGCAGTATGATGTTCAGCGGGTGAATGGCCTGCCGCAGAATACCGTGACGCCGCCGCCGGAGGTCACCGCACGCATCGCCAAAGAGGCAGAAGATGTGTTCCTTGCGCGGGTGTCGGACACGTCTGGCAGCGATTTTCTCGCCGGCTTCGACTGGCCGGCGCCCGGCCGGCTCAGCGGCGTGTTCGGCAGCCAACGCATCAACAACGGCATTCCCATGTCGCAGCATTATGGGGTGGACATGGCGGCGCCGACCGGAACGCCCATCCGCGCGCCTGCCGATGGCCTGATCACTTTGTCCGCCGACCATTATCTCAGCGGCGGCATCACCCTGATTGATCACGGCCAGGGCGTGTCCACCGCTTATTTGCATCAAAGCCAGCGGCTGGTGGCGGCTGGCGAGGTGGTCAAGCGCGGCCAGCGCATCGGGCTGATCGGCGCAACCGGCCGGGCCACGGGCCCGCACCTGCACTGGGCGATGAACTGGTTCCAGGTCCGGCTCGATCCGTCACGCTCGGCGCGCAAGGCCAACCCAGAGCCGCTTTAATTTTGCGTTCTCATGCTTCGACGAGCTCAGCACGAGGAGTTTCAATAATTCCTCACCCTGAGCTTGTCGAAGGGTGAGCTTCACGCCCCGCAAGGACTTTACTGTCGTGGTTCGCGTGGCCGGGGAATTAGAGCGGCTTGCCGACGTAGCACTTGCCGTCGCCGCTTTCGAACATGGTGTGTGGCGTAGCGGCGAAGAATTCGTCAAAGGCCTGGCGCACTTCCGGCCATTTGCCTTTGCCCAGCCAGCTCTTGAAATAATCGTCGCCGATCAGAACGCCGCCGGGGGTGAGTTGCGGCCACCAGGCTTTGAGGTCGCCCATCACCGACATGTAGTCGTGCCCCGCATCGATGTGCAGCACCTCGGGACGGATGCGTTTTTCCTTCAGTAGCTGGAAGCTGTTGAGGGAATCCAGCGGCAGCGGCACCACGATGTCCTGCAAACCCTCGTTGCAGATATTGGCGGCGAATTTGTGATATAGGCGCGGATAGCCGAACTCGAAATCCAGGTCGGGGATGAATTTCTCCCATAGATAATGCTCGCTGGAACCCAGCCAGGTATCGATGGCAATCACCACGGCATCCAGCCTCTGGCGCTGGATTTCCTTGGCCATGGTGACGACCGAGGCGCCTTTCCACACGCCCACTTCGACCACGATGGCCGGCTTCACCTCCGCGATGGCGCGGGTGAGATACGGGTGCTGGGAATGCCAGCCCTGCAGGTCGGTGGGAAAACGATGGGCGGGGAAATCCTTCAGGGGATCGCGCCCGAAGAACAGTTGACCCAGAATGTGCTGGCGCGTGCTCATGGTGCGAACTGTTTAGCCGCGGGTAAGCGCGATGTCACGGGCGGTCGGCCAGCGATTGTGAATCCACAGCCATTGCGCCGGATCGGCGCGGACATACTCCTCGATGCGGGCGGTGAGGGCTGCGGTCAGGTCTTGAATGTCGCGGGCCTCATCGCCGCTGGGTACGAAATCCGGTCCGGAAGAAACGGTGACGTGGAAGCGCGCGCCCGTGATGCGCCGGTTGGCGGCCATCAGGATGCGCGCACCCAGTTTCAGCGCTAGCGCGGCCGGGGCAGGCGTGGTCATGGCGTCGCGTCCGAAGAAGGGCACGGCGATGCCTTCACGCAATTTCTGGTCGATCAGCATGTAGATCACGCCCCCACCGCGCAGGTGGCTCATCATGCGACGCGCCGCACTGTGTTTGGCCAGCAAACTGGCCGGACCATTGATGGCGCGCTGGCGCGCGATCCAGTCGGCGATATAGGGATTGTTGGGCGGCCTGACCACCGTGGCGCCCTTGAGGCCACACTGCTCGCCCAGGATCGGCATCATTTCCCAATTGGCGAAATGGCCGGACAGGAACATGACCGCCTGGCCTTTGTAACTGTCGGGATGCTCGGGCGCGGTGAAGGTGATGCGCGGATCCTCGCCCAGCGGCGAGAATTTTTCCAGGTGCGGATACTCCGCCACCACCCGCCCCAGATTGTCCCACATGGCGATGCGGATGGCGTCGCGTTCCTCTTCGGATTTTTCCGGAAAGGCGGCCAGCAGGTTCTTGCGGGCGGTACGGTCCGGCGGCAGCAGCGAAAAGATGTTGCGCCCGATAAAACCGCCCAGACGTGTCGCCGCTTCCAGGCCGATGACGCGGAATATCGCCATCAGAACGAAGAAGGCTGCGGCTTCCGCGCCATAGCGCAGCTTTTGCAGGAGGGAGAGGCTGGGTTCGGTCATCGCAAAAGCCGCTAAACCCGCGCCAAAGCCGTGTCAAGCAAGGCCTCCAGTGCCGCCGCATCCTCAAACACGGACACGGCCTTTACAGCGCGGATTCCCTCGCGCTGGGCCACACCGAGCCGCACAAAATCCTTTTCGGTGGTCACCAGCATCGTGTCGCCGGCAATGGCTTTGAGCTGAATGATTTCGTCCTCGGTATAAGGATGGTGATCGTCGAAGAAACAGGAGCCTGTGACCAGAACGCCTTCGGCTTCCAGCGAGGCGATGAATTTTTCGGGGCGGCCGATGCCGGCGAAGGCGAAGACGTTTTTTCCGGCCAGGGCACTGGCATCCAGGCGCAGCCGCGCACGCAAAACCGGGCCGGCATAGTTTTGCAGATCGGGATGGCCGTCGCCGGCCAGAATAACCGCATCGGCACGCGCCAAGCCCTGGCGCACCGGCTCGCGCAAGGGGCCGGCGGGGATCATGTGCCCGTTGCCGAATCCGGCCCCGGCATCCACCACCACCAGCGACAGCGTCTTGCGCAGCGAGAAATTCTGGTGACCGTCATCCATCACCAGCACATCCGCGTCTTTCTCCGCTGCCAGCCGGGCGCCGGCGGCACGGTCGCGCGCAACAACGGTCGGCGCGGCGCGCACCAGCAGCAGGGCTTCATCGCCCATCAGGTGCGCACTGTGCGCGCGCGCCGCCAGCGACGGGCCGCGTTCGCTGCCGCCATAACCGCGGGTCAGGAAGAATGGTTTGCGCCCGCGTGCCCGCAAGGCCTGGGCGATGGCAATGGCGATGGGCGTCTTGCCGCTGCCGCCGGCGGTCAGGTTGCCGACACAGATGACCGGCAAGCCGGAATCGTAGGATCTCGCGAAACGCGCCTTGAGAGCCACGCTGACGCCATACAGCGCGCCCAGCGGCGACAGCAATGTCGCCAGCAGGCCGCGCGATCGCCAGAAATCAGGCGCGCGCATCGAGCAGCGTCTTCAGAGCGGTGATGGTGCGGTCCACCGCACCAGACAAGGCGGCGCCGCCGCGTGCCGCGGCTTCACCAGCCTGTGCGGCAGCATCACGGTCCTGCAGCAGCTTTGTGGTCTCGCGGACGATATCGGCGCTGTTGTGGACGCGGCCAAAGCCTTGCGCCGACAAAATCGCGTCATAGGCGCTGGCAGCATTGGCAGTGTGCGGGCCCGCCAGAACCGCGCAATGCAGCGCGGCGGGTTCCAGGGGATTATGCCCGCCGAGCGGCACCAAGGTTCCACCAATGAAGCAGAAGGGCGCCAGGCGGTAGAACAACCCCATCTCGCCCAGCGTGTCGGCAATATAGATTGCGGTATCGGCGGTGATGGCTTCACCGCTGGACCGGCGTCGGCTGGGACGCGCACCGCACAGCATTGCGATATCGGGCGCGCGCTCAATATGACGCGGTACCAGGATGGTCAGAAGATCGGGGAATTGCCTCCGCAGCAGATCGTGGGCTGGCAGGATGGTCTCGTCCTCCCCAGGATGGGTCTGGGCCGCCAGCAGCACCGGGCGTCCGCCGATCGCCTGGCGCAGGGCGGCGAGCGCGGCATCATTCGCCGACAGCGGCGGCGCATCGGCTTTCAGGCTCCCCGCCACCTGAACTTCCGGTGCGCCCAAGGCGCGGAAGCGGGCGGCAAAGTCCTCGTCCTGCGCCAGCACCACATCGAATGCGCCCAGCAGCGCTGCCACGCTTTTTCGTGCGAAGCGCCAGCGGTCCGCCGAGCGCGCCGAGATGCGGGCATTGACCAGCGCCAGCCGCACGCCGCGCGCCTTCGCGCCCAGGATCAGGTTGGGCCACAGGTCGGATTCCACAAACAGCCCGGCGTCGGGCCGCCAATGATCCAGAAAGCGTGATACCGCGTGGGGCGTATCCAGCGGCACGAACTGGTGCAGCGCGCCTTTTGGCAGGCGCTGCTTCATGATGGTGGCGCTGGTTACCGTGCCGCTGGTCACCAGAACCTTGGTGCCGTCCGCCAAAAGCTTCTCGATCAGCGGCAGCGCCGACAGGCTTTCGCCTACCGAGGCGCCATGCACCCAGACCAGCTTTCCGTCGGGGCGCGCGATACCGGCGATGCCCAGCCGTTCGTTCTGCCGGGTACGGTCTTCCTTGCCGCGCGCGGCGCGCTGGCGCAGCAGCAGCGGCGCCAGCGGCGCGGCAAGCCCCGCCAGCAAACGCCAGGCGGCAAGACCAATAGGGGCCTTCATCGCGCATCTTCCAGATTGTGGCGGTAGAGATTGGCGTACAGCCCACCCCCCGTCATCAATTCGGCATGGGTACCAAACTGGGCCACGCCGCCATTGTCCAGCACATAGATGCGGTCGGCAACGACCACGGTGGACAGGCGATGGGCGATCACGATGGTGGTGCGCCCCTTCATCAGGCGGGCCAGCGCCTCCTGCACCTGGCGTTCGGATTCGGCGTCCAGAGCGCTGGTGGCTTCGTCCAGCAGCAGGATCGGAGCATTGCGCAACATGGCGCGGGCGATGGCGATGCGCTGACGTTGGCCACCTGACAGTTTCAAGCCGCCTTCGCCGACGGTTGTGTCATAGCCATTGGGCATCGCCATGATGAAGTCGTGCGCCGCGGCATTCTTGGCCGCCGCCATGATCTCGTCCCGGGAAGCACCAGGTTTTCCCAGCGCGATATTGTCGGCGACGCTTTCATCGAACAGCACGGCGTCCTGGCTGACGATGCCGATGGCGGCACGCAGGCTTTGCAGCGTCACCGTCCTGATGTCCTGGCCGTCAATGGCGATGACGCCACCGTCGCAGTCATAGAAGCGCAGCAACAGGTTGAAGACGGTGCTCTTGCCCGCGCCTGACGGTCCGACCAGCGCGACCTTCTGC
>JBBSKJ010000034.1:0-12197 GCA_038256475.1 Micropepsales bacterium
CAGCTGGCTGGGATAGCGATCTTCCAGCCCCGGCAGCTGCACCAGCGCCAGCAGCTCCGTCACCCGCTTCTGAATGTCGGCCCGGCTGGGTCGCTTGTCGCGCGGCCGCACCTTGAGCCCAAAGGCGATATTGTCCGCCACAGTCATGTGGCGGAACAGGGCATATTGCTGGAACACAAAACCGGCATTGCGGGTGCGCGCCGGCATGTCCAGCCAGTTGAGATCGGCGAAACGCACCGTGCCGCTGTCGGCCACTTCCAGCCCGCCCAGGATGCGCAGCAGGGTGGTCTTGCCTGAACCCGACGGGCCCAGCAGCGACACAAAGGCGCCCTGCGGCGCGGAAAAGCTGGCGCCGTTTAGCGCCGGAAACCGGTGGAACTTCTTGGTGACGGAATCGACAACCAGGGACATTGCACTTCTCCAATGGGCGCTCCGGCTTTCGCCGACGCGCCGTCCTAATGACGGTGCGACGCGGCCAGTTCGTCCGCATAGCGCCATTCCAGAAACGATTTCAGGGCCAAAGTGAGCAGGGCCAGCATCGCCAGCAAGGCGGCGACGGCAAAGGCGCCGACATAGTCGTAATTGTCGTACAATAGCTGGACATGCAGCGGCATGGTGTTGGTCTGGCCGCGGATATGCCCGGACAGCACCGACACGGCGCCGAACTCGCCCAGGGCGCGGGCATTGCACAGCAGGATGCCGTAGAGCAGGCCCCATTTGATGTTGGGCAAGGTGACAAGCAGGAACGTGCGAAACCCCGACGCGCCCAAAGTGGCGGCGGCTTCTTCCTCGTCGCGGCCCTGATCCACCATCAAGGGGATCAGTTCGCGCGCCACAAAGGGAAAGGTCACGAAGATCGTGGCCAGAACGATGCCGGGCAGCGCGAACAGGATTTGGATGTCATGCTCGGCCAGGGTGGGACCGAACCAGCCCTGCATGCCGAACACCAGCACATAGACCAGGCCCGCCACCACCGGCGACACCGAGAATGGCAGGTCGATCAGGGTGACCAGGAAGGTCTTGCCCGGAAAATCGAACTTGGCGATCGACCAGGCGGCGGCAATGCCGAACACGGTATTGAGCGGCACGGCAATGGCGGCCGCGATCAGCGACAGCTTCATCGCCGCCAGCGTATCGGGCTCGACCATGCTGGCGAAAAAGGCGCCGACGCCGCTGGCCAGCGCTTCCTTGAACACCAAAACCAGCGGCAGCAGAAGGACGATAGCGATGAAGCCGATCGCCACCGCGCCCAGCAGCAATTTGAGCCACAGCGGATCTTCGGTAGGCTTGGCGAGGCGGCGCCGGGAGCGCGAGCGACCAATGGAATAAGTCATCTGCGTTTCGCCGCCCAGCTTTGCAGGCCGTTCAGCACCAGGAGCATGATGAAGCTGGCCGCCAGCATCACCACCCCGATGGACGACGCCCCGGCATAGTCGAATTCTTCCAGCTTGATCACGATCAGCAGCGGCGCGATTTCGCTGACGGCCGGAATGTTGCCGGCGATGAAGATGATCGAGCCGTATTCGCCCACGGCGCGGGCAAAGGCCATCGCCATGCCGGTCAGGATGGCGGGCAGCATCATGGGCATCACCACCCGGGCGATGGTTTGCAGCCTTGTCGCCCCCAGGGTGGCGGCGGCTTCCTCAAGGTCATGTCCCACCTCGGCCAGCACCGGCTGCACCGTGCGCACCGTGAACGGCAGGCTGATGAAAACCATCGCCACCAGCACACCCCAGGGCGTGTAGGCGACCTTGATGCCATGCTCCATCAGCAGCGATCCGATCCATCCCGTGGGCGCATACAAGGCCGACAGCGCGATGCCGGCCACCGCCGTGGGCAGCGCGAACGGCAGATCAATTACCGCGTCCAGCAGCGCCCTGCCCGGGAACCGATATCGCACCAGCACCCAGGCGATGATGAAGCCGAAGATGGAATCGATCACGGCGGCGGCCAGCGCCATACCGAAGGACAGACGCAGCGAGGCCAGCACGCGCGGGGTGGAGATGGCGTCCCACATCCCGTCCAGCCCCAGCTCGAAGGGACGCAGCACCAGCGCCAGCAGCGGGATCAGCACCAGCGAAGTCAGATAGAAGATGGTGAAGCCCAGCGACAGGCGGAACCCCGGCAGCACATGCCTGGATCTCAAAGGCGCGAACTTCAAACCAACGGCGCTCATAGGTCGTGTTTCATCTTGGCGGAAGGGAGCCGATCTGAAGTCGGCTTAGGGGCTTAGGCGGGGCTTCGGCTATCTCATCGTCCCGGCTGGTAGATCTGGTCGAACACGCCGCCATTGGCGAAGTGCACAGCCTGCGCCTTGTCCCAGCCGCCGAAATCCTTGTCGATGGTGGACAGTGCGATGTCTGGAAACTGGCCGCGATACTTGGCCAGGATCTTGGCATCGCGCGGACGGTAATAGTGCCTGGCCTCAATCTCCTGCGCCTGCGGCGTGTAGAGAAAGCGCAGGTAAGCTTCGGCGGTGGCGCGGGTCTTCTTGCGGTCGACATTGCGGTCGACGATCGCCACCGGCGGTTCGGCCAGGATCGAGCGCGACGGATAGACGATCTGATGGGCGCCCCGCGTCTCCTTCAGCACCAGATGGGCTTCATTCTCCCAGGCCAGCAGCACATCGCCGATGCCGCGCTTGGTGAAGGTGACGGTCGAACCGCGCGCGCCAGAATCCAGAACAGGCACATTCTTGTAAAGACCGGCGACATAGGCCTTGGCCTTGGCGGCATTGCCGCCCGGCAGCTTGGCGGCCCAGTCCCAGGCCGCCAGATAGGCCCAGCGCGCCCCGCCCGAGGTCTTGGGGTTGGGCGTGATCACCTGCACGCCGGGCTTGACCAGATCGTTCCAGTCTTTGATGCCCTTCGGATTGCCCTTCTTGACCACGAACACGATGGTCGAGGTGTAGGGCGAGGAATTCTGCGGCAATCGCTTCTGCCAGTCGGCGGGCAGCAGCTTGCCGTTGCGCGAAATCGCGTCGATGTCGGCGGCCAGCGCCAGGGTCACGACATCGGCCTGCAAGCCGTCGATCACCGAACGGGCCTGCGACCCCGAGCCGCCATGGCTGTTGGAGACGGTGACGTTATCGCCCCCGGCCTTCTGCCGGGCGGCGAATGCCTTGTTGATCTCGGCATAGAGTTCGCGCGTCGGGTCATAGCTGACATTCAGCAGGCGGACATCGGCGGCCAAAGCCGCGTCAGCGGAAAATCCGCCACCGGTAACCGCCAGAATGCTGGCCGCCGCCAGAAGGGAAAAAAGGCGCTTCATGGTCTTTCCTTCGGATTCGTCAGAGCGAAATCTGGCTGCGCAGCCCGATGGCGTTGGCCGAGATGTCCGTCGCGGGCGCGCCCGCGTGATTCACCTGGATGTTCTCGTAATCCAGCGCGAAGCGGATGCCGTTTGTGGGATACCAGTTCAGGCCCAGGCTCCAGATATTCTGCACCCCGCCCGCCACGCCGCCCGACGCGGGCGCCAGTGACGGCAGGTAATCCAGGTTGATGTTGCTGTAGCGGGCCTTGATCTCCCAGGCGCCGATGCCGCCATCGCTGCCCAGCGGCTTGGCGGGACGCAGGCCCCGGAAACTGGCGCTGGACGGGTCATAGGGATGGGTCTCACCCGTCAGCGACCAGGTCGCCAGCGCATACCAGCCCTTGAAATTGGGATCGGGCAGCAAAGTGCGGCGATCGATGTTGAAGCGGAAATAGCCGGCCTGGGCGTATAGCGGCCCATAGGTGGCGGCGGTCTCCACGCCCCATTGCGTCACTTTGCGCGCATCGATCATGCCGGTATCGACGGTGCGCGTGGCGTCGATCGCCAGTTCCGGTCCGTTGCTGAAGCGAAAGGCGGTGGCGCCGGTATTGGGGGCGGTATCCGCCACCTTCAGCACATGGGTGGCGTTGGCATCCAGCAGCCACTTCACGTTGTCATTGCTGACCGCCAGCCAGGAGGCGCGGGTGACGATGGCCTGCTGCGCGTCGAACGTCGCCGCATCCGTCGCCCGCTTGCCGGTATAGGCGACCGAAACCAGGTACCTGTCACCCTGGGCGAAGACGCTGGCGCCCTCGCGTCCCGGCGCACCGCCGATATTGCGGGCAATATCGGCCACCGAGGCGCGCTCCAGAAACAAAAGATCACCCGAGCCGGTGGAGTCGTCGATGCCGGCGGCCGGAGAGAAAGCGCCGACGCGGAATCCGAACGGCTTCAGGCCGTCATACTGAAGATAGGCGGTATAGATGTAACCGCTTCTTTCGATGCCGTTGCCGCCAAAGTCATAGGTGAAGTTATAGGACCAGTCGCGCCAGGCGGTGCCGGTGAAGCCAAATTGCGCGCGGCGGAAGTTCGAACCGCTGTTGAGATCGATATTGGGCGGATTGCGGCCCTGCCCGAAATAGCCGTAGTCGAACTGCACAAGGCTGCGCAGCGCGAAGGTGAAAGCGCCATCGGCGCTGGCGAAGCTGAGGCGGCCATTGTCCAGGCTGGTTCTCACCTGGCCGTCGAGGCGCTTGTTGATCTCGGACTGCTGGCTGGCGGTGCTGCGCTTCAGCTCGGCCATATCGCCGCCGCTGTCGTTCCTGTCCTGGCGAGCCTTGATGTCAGCCAGCTGCTGCTGAACGCTGCGCAGCTGCTGCTCCAGAAGACCAATACGGGGATCGGAAGGCGGCGCGGGTTTGCGCGCCTGCCCCATGGCGGACGCACTCAGTGCCACCGTACCCAGAAGCACCAAAGCCAGATTTTTGACCATAAAAAGACCCCACCCAAAGCCGTCCCAATGCCACCCGGACGGCGCAATTAATTCGTCAAATCTCTACCATGTCAATAGGAATTAAGAAGTATATGAAAATACAGCGCAAAAGCGAAAAATTGCGCGCTTACAAAGCGCCCGAACGGCGCAATTGTTGCGCAGCGGCCGCAAGATTCCGGGATTCCAGAATCTCCGCGGTGGCATCGCGCGCCGCCAGCAGCGCCTTGCGGATGGCGCAGACCGACTCCTCGAAACAATCATCGCATTTGCGATAGGCCATGACGCTGACGCAAGGGCTGAGCGCTAGGGGGCCGTCGGTGACGCGCAGAACATCGGCAAAACTGATGTCCTTGGCCGGCCGCCCCAGGCAGTAGCCCCCCTGCCGCCCCCGATGGCTGCGCACGATCCCGGTCTTTTTCAGTTCCAGCAGGATGGCTTCCAGGAACTTGCGGGGGATTCGCTCTTTTTCGGCGATCTCGGAAATCTGCACCGGAGCACTATCGCCACGGGCTGCCAGAAGCAGCAGGGCGCGCAAGGCGTAACGGGCCTTTTGGGAGATCATGACCCCACAATACCCCATCAATCCTATGGAATATAGCTCCTCAGGCCCGTCCGCGCCTCAGGTCCGCCTCCCCCTCGTGCGCGCAGCGCACAAAGAGGGGGAGGTGGTTTCAGCGCGCGAAGCGGAGCTTCGCGGAAGCTGAAACCGGAGGGGGTGATTTAAGACGTCCCGCGACAGCTTGCGACAAGCCGGTCCATGCGCGGCCGGTAAATCCCGCTATAGTCGGCAAAAAGCTGGCAGGGATCGCCTTCCGGCACCCTGGGGACAGTAGCCGAAGACCGGGTCATGACAGGAATGCGTTTGAGAACGGCAGGGCAATGACCTGGATCGTCAAGGTCGCGCTGGACCGCCCCTATACCTTCATCGTGCTTGCCCTGATGATCCTGATCTTCGGGCCGCTGGCGGCGCTGCGAACCCCCACCGACATTTTCCCCAATATCGGCATACCGGTGATCGGCGTCGCCTTCACCTATACCGGCCTGTCGCCCGACGAAGTCGGATCGCGCATGCTGGCGCCCTATCAACGCTTCCTCACCACCACGGTGAATGACGTGGAGCATATCGAAGGCCTGGCCATGCCAGGCCTGGGCATCGTCAAGATATTTTTCCAGCCCAATGTCGATATCCGCCTGGCCACGGCGCAGGTCACGTCCATCTCGCAAAGCGCCATCCGCCAGATGCCGCCGGGCACCATGCCGCCTCTGGTCCTCAACTACAGCGCTTCCACCGTGCCCGTCCTTCAGCTGGCCTTCTCGTCCAGCTCGCTGTCCGAGCAGCAGGTGCTGGACTATTCGCAGAATTTCGCGCGGCCTCGCCTCACCACGGTGAATGGCGCGGCCATACCATTTTCCTTTGGCGGCAAATTCCGCTCGGTTCTGATCGATCTGGATCCCGCCGCGATGCAGGCGCGCGGCCTGTCATCGGTGGATGTGCAGAACGCCTTCGTTTCCCAGAACCAGATCGTGCCCGCCGGCAACATCAAGATCGGCACCTATCAGTATGTCGTGCGCCTCAACAACGCCTCCGACACGATCGAAGGCATGAATGAGCTGCCGGTCAAGACGGCGCCAGGCGGGGGCACCGTTTTCCTGCGCGATGTCGGCAATGTGCGCGACGGCAATACGGTGCAAAACAACATCGTGCATGTCGACGGCGCCCGCGCGGTGCTCTCCACCGTGCTCAAGAACGGCCAGGCCTCCACCATCGACGTGGTGCAGGGCATCAAGGACATGCTGCCAATTTTGCGCGAGCAGCTCCCCCCCGAACTCAAGATCGATGTCCTCAGTGATCAATCCGTATTCGTGAAAGCGGCGGTGAAGGGCGTGTTTTACGAAGGCGCCATCGCCGCGGCCCTGACCAGCCTGATGATCCTCCTGTTCCTGGGAAGCTGGCGCTCCACCGTGATCATCGCCACCTCCATCCCACTGGCGGTGCTGGCGGCGCTGATGGGCCTTTGGCTCACCGGCCAGACGCTCAACATCATGACGCTGGGCGGCCTGGCCCTGGCGGTCGGCATCCTGGTCGATGACGCCACCGTCACCATCGAGAACATCAACTGGCATCTGGAACAGGGCAAGGGCGTCTATGAGTCCATCATGGACGGAGCGCGCCAGATCACCCAGCCCGCCTTTGTCTCTCTTCTGTGCATCTGCGTCGCCTTCGTGCCGATGTTCGGCCTCCAGGGCATCGCGGGCTTTTTGTTCGTGCCCATGGCGCTGGCGGTGGTGTTCGCCATGACCGCCTCCTTCATCCTGTCGCGCACCCTGGTGCCGACCCTGTCGCTCTACCTGCTCAAGCCGCATGGCCATATGGCCGAGGGCGATCATGCCCTGGCGCGGGTGCAGCGCCGCTTCGAGCGCGGCTTCGATCACGCGAAGGAGCGGTATCGCAATCTGCTGGCGCTGGCGATGACCCGCCGCCGCCCCTTCGTTATCGCCTTTCTGGCGGCGGTGGCGGCCTCCATGCTGCTGTTCCCGTTCCTGGGCCGCGACTTCTTCCCCAACGTCGATTCCGGCCAGATCACCCTGCACGCCCGCACCCCCGCCGGCACCCGGGTCGAAGACACCAACCAGATCGTGGCGCAGATCCAAAAAGAAGTCCGGCGCATCATTCCGCCGGGCGAACTGGCGACCATCGTCGACAATGTCGGCCTCACCCAGAGCCCGGTGAACATGCTCTACAACAAATCCGGCACGGTGGGCCTGCAGGATGCCGACATCTTCATCAGCCTGAATCGGAACCATCGTCCCACGGCCAATTACGTGCGCATCATGCGCGAAAGGCTGCCGCGCCTTTTTCCGCAGGTGACCTTCTCCTTCCCGCCGCCCGACATCACCAGCCAAATCCTGAATTTCGGGGTGCCCGCGCCGCTGAACGTGCAGATCTCCGGCAACAGGCTGGCGGAGACCGAAGCCCTCGGCTTTCGCATCCTGCGCGAGATTCGCAAGATTCCCGGCCTGGTCGACGCGCGCATGCAGCAGTCCAGCAACATGCCGCATCTCAAGGTGGATGCCGACCGCAGCCGCATGTCGCAGATGGGCCTGACCGAGCGCGACGTGACCAACGCACTGGCGACATCGCTGGCCGGCACCTCGCAATCGGCGCCGAACTTCTGGCTGAATCCCCAGAACAACGTGTCCTACAGCATGACGGCGCAGACGCCGGAATATCAGATGGACTCCCTCGCCGCCCTGCAGAATCTTCCGGTCACCGGCGGCGCCGGCACCACGCCGCAGGTCCTGGGCGGCCTGGTCAAGATCAGCCGCGCCCAGGGAAATTCGGTGGTCAGCCACTACAACATCCAGCCGACCATCGACCTGTACGCCACCACCCAGGACCGCGACCTGGGCAGCGTGGCCAAGGACGTGCAGAAGGTGATCGACGCCAACAAGCAATATCTCCCGCGCGGCGCCACCATCACCCTGCGTGGCCAGGTTGTCACCATGAACACGGCCTTTACCGGCCTCTTCTACGGCCTCCTGGCGGCGGTGGTGCTGATCTATCTGCTGATCGTGGTGAACTTCCAGTCCTGGACCGACCCCTTCGTCATCATCACCGCCTTGCCCGCGGCGTTGGCCGGCATCGTCTGGATGCTGTTCACCACCGGCACCACCTTGTCAGTGCCCGCCTTGACCGGCGCCATCATGTGCATGGGCGTGGCCACCGCCAATTCCATCCTGGTGATCAGCTTTGCGCGTGAAAAACTGGCCGAGCATGGCGATGCGGTGCGGGCTGCGGTGGAAGCCGGCTTTACCCGCTTCCGTCCCGTCTGCATGACGGCACTGGCCATGATCATCGGCATGACGCCCATGGCGCTGGGCATGGGTGAAGGCGGCGAGCAGAACGCCCCGCTGGGCCGCGCCGTGATCGGCGGACTGATTTTCGCCACCATCGCCACATTGAGGTTTGTGCCAGTGGTGTTCAGCATTCTGCACGACCGCCACGCGGCCAGGGCCGCGACGCGGCCGCCTGCGCCGAAGACCGGAAAAGGGGCCGGTGAATCCTATGCCTGACAAGAATTCCGATGCCGGTCCGAGGCATCAGCCCACGCGCGAAGAACTGCTGCGCCACAAGTCGCCGCCTGGCCTCAAGCGCTGGGGCCTGATCGCCGCCGCCGCCGCGCTTCTTATCGCGGTGGTAGGAATCGGAATCCGGCTCTGGAACAGCCATCAGACCGCGCAATGGACGCAAGACCAGGCCGTCCAGAGCGTGCAACTCGTCAAGCTGCGGCCTGAAAAGGAAGGCGGCGTCCTCAACCTGCCGGGCGATATCCAGGCCTTCACCGCCGCGCCGATCTACGCCCAGGTCAGCGGCTATGTGAAGAAATGGTATGTCGATATCGGCGCGCCGGTGAAGCAGGGCCAGCTTCTGGCCGAACTGGACACACCCGACCTGGCCGGCCAGGTGCAGTCCGCCCGCGCCAATCTGCTCAATGCCCAGGCGGCCCAGCGACTTTCGGCCGCCACGGTCCGGCGCTGGGACGCGCTGTTCGCGCAAGGCGCGGTGTCGCGTCAGGACAAGGAAACCCGCGACGCCGACCTCGACGCCAAGAATGCGGCGGTGGAAGCGGCTCGCGCCAATCTCTACAGCCTGACTTCCCAGGCCGATTTCCGCCGGCTGGTCGCCCCCTTTGACGGGGTGGTCACCAGCCGCGCGGTGGATGTCGGCGCCCTGGTCACGATCGGCACCGGTACCGGCGCGGCGCCGCTGTTCACCGTCTCGGATCTGACGCGCCTGCGCATTTACGTGCGGGTGCCGCAAAATTATTCCACCTATATCCGCCCCGGCATGACCATCAACTTCTCCGTGCCGCAGCATCCCGGACGCGTCTTCACCGCCACCCTGGCCGCCAGCGCCGGCGCCGTCGCCAGCGCAACCGGCACCGTGCTGGCGCAGTTCGTCATCGACAACAAGGATGGCGCGCTGCAGCCCGGCGGCTATGCGGAAATCAAATTTCCCCTGCCTGCCGGCGCCAATGGCCTTCGGGTACCCGCCACCGCCCTGATGTTCCGCGCCGAAGGCATGCAGGTCGCCACGGTGGATGCCAACAGCCGCATACGCCTGAAAACCATCAGCATCGCGCGCGATCTGGGTGATGCGGTGGATGTGGGAAGCGGCATCTCCACCGCCGACCGCATTGTTGACAATCCGTCCGATTCCTTCCGGGATGGCGACGAAGTGCGGGTGGCGGGCAAGTAATCTTGCCTGTATAAGACGTCAGTTGTTTTTTGGTGGGGAAGTACATGCACGCATTGGCGAAAATCGTGGCTCTGGTCCTGTTGCCGCTGGCGGGGCTTGCCGCCTGCGACCGCGACGAATCCGACGCGGCCCCCAGCGCCGCCTATGACACCAGCGCGGCCTCAAACGCCAAGTTCCTGGCTGATTATGCTGCCCGTCCTGACGCAAAGAAGACCGCGTCGGGCCTGATGTACCGCGTGATCAAGGCCGGGGACGGTCCTGCCGTGATCCGCGACGCCGATGTGGTCACCGTCTATTACAAGGGCATGCTGATCAACGGCAAAGTCTTCGACCAGACCAAGCCGGAGGAAGCCGCGACCTTCATGACCGGCGGACTGATCCCCGGCTGGGTGGAAGCCCTCAAGCTGATGAAGACCGGCGACACCTGGGAAATCGTGGTGCCGTCCGAGCTGGGTTATGGCGCCGACGGCGCGGGCGACGCCATTCCGCCCGACCAGACCTTGGTCTTCACCATGACTCTCGCCAAAGTCGAATACGCGAACTGACTCTTGAATTAACCCCCTCCGGTTTCAGCTTTCTCTCGGCGCGCTACGCACGCCTCGACCGCTGAAACCACCTCCCCCTTTCATGCGCTTCGCGCAAAGGGGGAGGCGGGCCTGTGCTCGCTTCTAGAACCTGTACTGGACCTGCACGCCGCTCATCCGCGGGGGCAGCGGCACGCATTGCAGAACGCCGGCGGTGTTGGCGACGCCGAACGAAGCATTGGGCGCCGAGTTCAAGACACCGTTATATTCCGGCATGCAGACAGGCGTGTTCAGGACATTGGTCATGAACAGACCGGCATCGATGCCCCTGCCCGCGATATCCTGTACATCCAGGCGCAGATCGAGCAGGCCGTAGGAACCGGTGCGCTGGCTGGGGTTGAAGGTCCGCAGATCGGCCTTGTAGCGGCTCTGCCAGTAATAGCGCGCGGTGAAACTCAAATCCTGGATCGGGATGCCCGCAATATCCTTCAGGCCCGTGGCATAGTTCGCTGTCGCGGTGGTCTGCCAGGCCGGCAGCGGGAACGGCGTGCCCGAAAGATTGGTCGTACCGGTCGGCAGCAGATAACCCGGCGGCGGCGTGAAGGTGTAATCGGTATAATGGGCATCCAGATAGCTGCCCGAGGAGCGCAGCGTCAGGCCCGGCACGGGCAGGATGCTGATATCCCATTCCGCGCCATAGATTTTCGCGGCCTTGGCGTTCAGCGTCACATTGTCGTTGGTGGTGCCGATACAACTGTTGGCGTTGAACAGCGCCTGGGTGCAGGGCACCCCGGCCGGACCCGTGGCCAGGGTGACGTTGGGCAGCGCCGTCAGGATCTGGATGTCGCGATAATCCGTCATATAGGCCGACAGGTTGGTGCGCACCGGCATGCCGGCCAGATCCCAGTCCGACTTGATGCCCACTTCATAGTCTTGGACATTTTCCGGCCTTGCGACGGTGACGGCGGGATTGATGGCGGTGGAATTGATCGCGCCGGAACGATAGCCGGTGCGGGTGGTGGCATAGACCATGGTGCCGGCCCACAGGTCATGGTCGATAGCCAGCGTCCAGGTCGGCTTGTCGAAGCTCTTGTTGATGTCGGCGGCGCAGTTCGCCAGCGGACGCAAGACGCCGTTGGCGTCGGTCAGGGTGCAAGCGCGGGTCTGGCCGGCATAGCTGATGCCGTGCAGCGTGTAGGACGCAGGATCGAACACGCCGTTCGCCACGCTGGCGGTGCTGGCGGCCGTGGCCGGGAAGATCTGGGTGCGGGTGTCCAGATGCGCATAGCGCTCGTCATAGGTGTAGCGCAGGCCCGCGGTCAGGCGCGTGTCCGACGTCAGGCTGTAGGTTGCCTGGGCAAAGGCGGCATAGCTGGTGTTGCGCTGGTCGTTGCGGGTGCCGTCCTGCAGCGTGATGCCGCGCCCGGGCGCCGGAATGCCATTGTTGGGAATGAACAGATAGAACAGCCCGCCAGTGTCGCGGCTGTCTTCCTGAAAGAAGAACAGGCCCGCCGTCCAGTTCAGGCGGTTGCCCCAGCCCTTGCCATTGACCGTCAGCTCCGACTGGACCGAGTTGTAGTTCGGAACCATGTATTGGTATTCGGCCGTGTTGTAGGACAGGCCGCGGCCGATCGAGGTGCCGGTATTGTCCCACCAGCGATAGGCGGTC
>JBBSKJ010000035.1:0-12174 GCA_038256475.1 Micropepsales bacterium
ACCATCGACGCCACCGGCGCGGCCCCGAACCCGTCGGAACCCCGCACCACTATTGTGATGGTGAATCGCAAGCCGGTGGTGGTGCCGGTGGAAGCCCAGGACGATACCAGCGAGACCATGCCGGAGGATTCCCAGCCCATTTCCCGGTTGTTGTCGCTACATTTTTCTCCCTCGATCGAGGATGAGATCACCGTCACCCGCACCACCGACGGCGGCTACACGGCCGAGATCGAAAAGAAGGAGCTGCAGGTGCACCGCCACCGCGCCGGGGCCACGATCAATTCCAGCCTCTACCTCACCGCCATGCAGGCGGGCATTCCCGCCGATGTGGTCGTGGATATGATCCGCATGTTCTCCTACAAGGTCGACTTCCAGCGCGACCTGCAGCCCGGCGACAAGTTCGAAGTGTTTTACGACTATTACTACACACCCGAAGGCCAGCCCGCGAAATATGGCTCGATCAGCTATGCGATGATGACCTTGGACGGCAAGCAGATCCCCATGTACCGCTTCCAGCCCGATCCGGGCGAGCCGCCGGAATATTTCGATACCAAGGGCGAAAGCGCGCGTGGGTTGCTGATGCGAACGCCGGTGGACGGCGCGCGCATCTCGTCGGGCTTCGGTTCGCGCTTCCATCCCATCCTGGGATATTCGCGCATGCACCGGGGCGTGGATTTCGCCGTGCCGACCGGCACGCCGGTGATGAGCGCAGGCGCCGGCACCATCTCGTTCATGGGCCGCACCAGAGGCTATGGTAACCTGGTGAAGATCAGCCATGGCAACGGCTATTCGACCAACTATGCCCATTTGTCGCGTTTCGCGCCGGGCCTGCGGCGCGGCGCGCGGGTGCGCCAAGGGCAGATCTTTGGCTATAGCGGCAATACCGGCATGTCGACCGGCCCCCACCTGCATTATGAGATCGTGGTCAACAATGCCCAGGTCAATCCGCTCAGGGTCAAAGTCGCCCAGGGGCGCCAGCTGACGGGCGGGTTGCTGAAAAAATTCATGGCCTCGCGCGTGGAGATCGACAATGTGGTCGCCGCCATGCCGTTAGAGGCCAAGATCGCGGACAACACCACAGACCTGCGCCAGGCCAGGGTCAAGTGACACCCTGCCAAGCCGCGCGAGTCCAGCCCCTTAGTTGAGCGTGGCCCCCGGCGGCGGGACATCGGCCAGTTCATCCGCATGCGCGGCGAACTCCTGGCCGTTGACGATCAGACCGGCCTTTCCGGCGCTGACGTTCACTTCCGCGCCCTCGGAAATCTTGCCTTCCAGGATCAACTGCGCCAGCGGATCCTGCAGGCGCCGCTGGATCACGCGCTTGAGCGGGCGCGCGCCATAGACCGGATCATAACCGGCATTGCCCAGCCAGTGACGCGCCTTCTCGTCCAGCGCCACCGCGATCTTGCGGTCGGCCAGCAACTTGTCCAGGCGGCCGATCTGAATGTCGACAATCTTGTCCATGTTGGCGCGGGTCAGGCGGTGGAACAGGATGATCTCGTCCAGCCGGTTGAGGAATTCAGGGCGGAAGTGCGATCGCACCGCGGCCATCACCTGCGCCCGTGCTTGCGTCTGGTCGCCTTCCGTGCCGAGGAATTCTGTGCCGAGATTGGAGGTCAGGATGATCACGGTGTTGCGGAAATCCACGGTGCGGCCCTGACCATCGGTCAGTCGTCCGTCATCCAGCACTTGCAGCAGCACATTGAAAACGTCGGGATGGGCCTTTTCGACCTCATCGAACAGGATCACCTGATAGGGCCGACGCCGCACCGCCTCGGTTAGCACACCGCCTTCTTCATAGCCGACATAGCCGGGCGGCGCGCCGATCAGGCGCGCGACCGCATGCTTTTCCATGAATTCGCTCATGTCGATGCGAACCATGGCGCTGTCATCGTCGAACAGGAAACTGGCCAGGGCCTTGGTCAGCTCGGTCTTGCCGACACCGGTCGGTCCCAGGAATAAAAAAGAGCCGATCGGCCGGTTTGGGTCCTGCAAGCCAGCGCGGGCACGGCGCACCGCGTTGGAAATGGCGCGCACGGCTTCATCCTGCCCCACCACGCGACCCGCCAGATCGGTTTCCATGTGCAGCAGCTTTTCGCGCTGTCCTTCCAGCATCTTGTCCACCGGAATGCCGGTCCAGCGCGATACCACGCCTGCGATATGCTCGGCGGTCACCGCTTCGCCGGACAGGGCGGCATCTTTCCCGTCTTCAATCGCCTTGAGCTTGCGCTCCAGATCGGGAATGACGCCATAGGTCAGTTCGCCGGCGCGGCCGAAATCGCCCTTGCGCTGCGCCACTTCGACGTCCTGCCGCGCCGCGTCGAGCTTTTCCTTCAGGCTCTGGACATCGGCGACGGATTTTTTTTCTTCCAGCCAGCGCGCGGTCAGAACCCCGGAGTCCTCTTCCAGCTCCCCCAGCTCCTTCTCCAGGGTGACCAGACGGTCACGCGACGCCTTGTCGGTTTCCTTCTTCAGCGCCTCGCGCTCGATCTTGAGCTGCATGATACGCCGGTCCAGTTCGTCCAGTTTGTCCGGCTTGGAGTCGATCTGCATGCGCAAGCGCGAGCCCGCCTCGTCCATCAGGTCGATGGCCTTGTCGGGCAGGAAACGGTCGGTGATGTAGCGGTTGGACAGGGTCGCCGCCGCCACGATGGCGGAATCGGTGATCCGCACGCCGTGATGCAGTTCGTATTTCTCCTTCAGGCCCCGCAGGATGGAAATCGTGTCTTCCACCGTCGGCTCGCCCACGAACACCGACTGGAAACGCCGCGCCAGGGCGGCGTCCTTTTCCACATATTTGCGATATTCGTCCAGCGTTGTGGCGCCGATGCAGTGCAGTTCGCCCCGCGCCAAAGCAGGCTTTATCAGGTTGGAAGCGTCCATTGCGCCATCCGCCTTGCCCGCGCCCACCAGCGTATGCATCTCGTCGATGAACAGAATGATTTCGCCATTGGCGCCGGTCACTTCGTTCAAGACCGCTTTTAACCGCTCCTCGAAATCGCCGCGAAACTTGGCGCCAGCGATCAGCGCGCCCATATCCAGCGCCATCAGCTTGCGGTCGCGCAGCGATTCAGGAACGTCGCCATTGACGATGCGCAGCGCCAGGCCTTCGGCGATGGCGGTCTTGCCCACACCCGGCTCGCCGATCAGCACCGGATTGTTCTTGGTGCGGCGGGACAGGACCTGGATGGTGCGGCGGATTTCCTCGTCGCGCCCGATCACCGGGTCCAGCTTGCCGCTGCGCGCCAGTTCGGTGAGATCGCGGGCATACTTCTTCAGCGCGTCATAGGCGTTTTCCGCTGTGGCGCTGTCGGCGGTGCGGCCCTTGCGCAAGGATGCGATGGCGCCGTTCAACCCTTGCGCGGTGACGCCGGCCTCTTTGAGAATTTTTGCGGCTTCCGTGCCGGCAGCCAGTGTCAGCGCCAGCAGCAGATATTCGGCCGTGACGAAACTGTCGCCGGCCTTCTTGGCCACGCTTTCCGCATTGTCCAGCAGCTTGGCGGTGTCTTGGCCCAGATAGACCTGGCCCGATCCGCCCTGCACCTTGGGCAGCTTTTTCATCGCCGCTTCAATACCGGCCCGCACACTGCGGTCATTGCCGCCGGCGGCATTGATCAGCCGTGCCGCCAGCCCTTCTTCATCATCGATCAGGACCTTGAGCAGATGCTCAGGCACGAACTGCTGATTGCCCTCGCGAAGCGCCAGACTCTGCGCCGATTGAATAAAGCCGCGGGCGCGCTCGGTGAATTTCTCGATATCCATGCTCTCTCCCGGTCAGCCCCTTGCGGCAGCAGACCACCATACGGCCCCAAAAGGCTTGCGTTCCTGCGCAGATATGGGAGCGCGGAACCGGGGCTGCAAGACCGTGAGGCCGGTTAACAAAAGGTCCGGTGGACCTTTTGTCGGCCGAACGCCCGCGTAGCGGGCAAGAGAAGGTTACGTCGCTTCGGCTTCTTCGCCTTCATCTTCGCTGGCCCCTTCGGCCAGGGAGAAGGACGCGCCGCTGCCGCCACTCTGCGGCTGCTGCTGGGGCGCGATCTGGGGCTGGGGCTGGCCGTCGGCGCCGACGGGCCGCGGATTCTGCGCAGCCTGCTGGGCCTGATACTGGGCCTGCTGGGCGGCGGCGGCCGCCATAATGCGGTAATAATGCTCCGCATGCTGAAGGTAATTCTCGGCCATGACACGGTCGCCGCTGGAATTGGCGTCACGGGCGAGCTGCAGATACTTCTCATAGACATGGCTGGCCGAGCCGCGAATCTTGATCTCGGGGCCGCTGGAATCGTAGGTGCGGTTGGGATTGAACCCCCCGCTTCCGTTGTTGCCGCCGCCGCTGTTACCGCCGCCGCTGCCGCCACCACCATGTTGCGGCCTGCGGCCGCCTCTACGTGAGCGTTTCACTGTAAGCCCTTCCTTGGCCGCTGCCCGTGATGCGCGAGGCGCATCAACCGCAAGACGGCATACTTTGGTCGCTTTGAGTCCCCTGCCCGGCCGCGGTTTTTTCTCGCGCCACCAGCTCGGCCGCGGCTGCCTTTGCATCCCGCGGGAGGGATCATCCCCGATCCCAGAAACGGAAATTAGCCCATAGCCGAGCTTTTTCCAAGGGAATCCTCAAGGATTCCGCAAGGCAAGACAGCGCGGAACGCCTGCCAGATCGGGTGCGATACGCACGATTTCAAGCTTTCGGAACAACAGTTCCATGGCGGATGCCTGCCCGATGCCGATTTCCAGAATCGCGTACCCCCCCGGTTTCAGGATATTCGGCAGCAATTCCGACAGTCCCCGATAGGCATCCAGCCCGTCGGGTCCGCCGTCCAGTGCGGCGTGTGGCTCATGGCGGCACACCTCCGGCGCGAGTGATTCGATGTCGGCGGTGGGAATATAGGGCGGATTGGAGAAGATCAGGTCGAAGGGACCATCGGCGCTGTGCCAGTCCGCGGCGCGGATTTCGGCGCGGGGCCCGACCAGGCTGGCGGCATTGGACGTCGCGAACTCGAAAGCCTCAGGCGAAGATTCAAATCCAACGCCCCTCGCGTTGGGAAACTCTTTCAGCGCCGCAACCAGAAGAGTGCCGCAGCCGGCACCCAGGTCGGCAATGCGCAAAGGCGCGCCTTTGTCCGGCACCAGGCGCAGCGCTTCCTCGATCAAGGTTTCGGTGTCGGGACGCGGGATCAGCACGCCGGGACCCACCTTGAACTCCAGACTCCAGAACTCCTTGCGGCCGGTGATGTAGGCGAAGGGCTCCCGGTTCACCCGTCGTGCCACCAGAGCTTTGAAGCGCGCCAGAATTTCACCCTCCCCTTGAGGGAGGGTCGAATTTGGTTTCGCTTGCGAAGACAAATTCGGGGAGGGGTACTCTGTGATCGCGCCTTGGCCCCTCCCCGAAATTTGCTGTGCAAATTTCGACCCTCCCTCAAGGGGAGGGTCGGATTGTTGGGCGAACTGCCACAACAACCGCGCATCCAGGCGCGCGGTATCGATACCTGCCGCCGCGAGTCCCTTGGCGGCGGCCATGACAACGTCGTTCACGAGTCTGACGCCTCGAACTCGGCCAGCCGGTCGGCCTGGTCCTGGGCCACCAGCGCATCCACGATCTCGCCCAGCTCGTCGCCCGAAATGATGCGCGACAGGTTGTAGAGCGTCAGGTTGATGCGATGGTCGGTGACGCGACCTTGCGGAAAATTATAGGTGCGGATGCGCTCGCTGCGGTCACCCGAGCCCACCAGGCTCTTGCGCTCGCTGGCGCGCTCGGCATCCACCCGCTTGCGCTCGGCGTCGTAAATCTTGGCCTTCAGCAGGGTCATCGCCTTGGCCTTGTTCTTGTGCTGCGATTTTTCTTCCTGCATCGCCACCACCGTGTTGGTGGGCAGATGGGTGATGCGCACAGCGCTGTCGGTCTTGTTGACATGCTGCCCCCCCGCGCCTTGCGCTCGGTAGGTGTCGATACGCAGATCCTTGTCATGGATGACGATGTCGACATCCTCGGCTTCCGGCAGCACCGCCACCGTTGCCGCGCTGGTATGAATGCGCCCCTGGGTTTCCGTGGCGGGCACGCGCTGCACGCGGTGTACGCCGCTTTCAAACTTGAGCTTGGCGTAGACGCCGCGGCCTTCCACTTCCAACGTGGCATCCTTGAAGCCGCCCATATCGCTTTCCGACAGCGACAGGACCTCGGTCTTCCAGCCCTGCAAGCCGCAATAGCGCTGGTACATGGACAGCAGATCGCCCGCGAACAAGGCGGCCTCGTCCCCGCCAGTACCGGCCCGGATTTCCACAATGGCAGACGAAGCGTCGGCGGCGTCGCGCGGCAGCAACTGGATCTTCAGTTCGTGGTCCAGCGCGCCCAGACGGGCGCGCAGATCGGCCCGTTCCTGTTCCGCCATGCCGCGCATGTCGGAATCCGTTGCCGGGTCCGCGATCAGCGCCTCGGTTTCCGCAAGCTGGGTCTGCACGCTGCGATGCTCGCGCGCGGCCTCGATCACCGGGCTGAGCTCGGCATGTTCGCGTGACAGCTTGACGAAGGCGGCGCCCGACGCACCCGATGCCATCTCGCTTTCAAGTGCGGAAAAACGGTCGAGCAGCCGCTCGAGTTTGGCGGTGGGTATCATGACGTCACGCTACTGCGCGGCTTCGAGGGGATTCGCGCTGGAAGGTTGGCCGTTTCGCAGGGCCTCGATTTCGGCGGCCTTCTTCTCGCAAAGCTCGACGACATGGTCGACCAGGCTTTCATTGCCCAGCTTGTAGGCGGGCTTGCCATTCAGATAGATCATGCCATGGCCCTTGCCGGCG
The DNA here is from genome assembly GCA_038256475.1 of Micropepsales bacterium. GTDB lineage: Bacteria > Pseudomonadota > Alphaproteobacteria > Micropepsales > Micropepsaceae > Rhizomicrobium. The sequence continues at coordinate 6,787 of JBBSKJ010000035.1, forward strand.
CCCCCGCCGGTAAAGGCGAGGTCGGTTTCCTTGGCCTCGCCAGGCCCATTCACCACGCAACCGATGATGGACAGCGACATGGGGGTGGCGATGTGCTTGAGGCGTTCTTCCAGGGTGCGCACCGTGTCGATCACGTTGAAGCCCTGTCGCGCGCAGGACGGGCAGGAAACAATGTTGACACCGCGATGGCGCAGGTTCAGCGACTTGAGAATGTCGAATCCGACCCGCACCTCTTCCACCGGATCGGCGGAGAGCGAGACCCGGATGGTGTCGCCGATGCCGCTCCACAGCAGCATGCCCATGCCGATGGAGGATTTCACCGTGCCGGAAATCATGCCGCCGGCCTCGGTGATGCCGACATGCAGCGGGCAGTCGATCGCTTCGGACAGGGCCTGATAGGCGGCCACCGCCAGGAAAGGATCCGACGCCTTCACCGAAATCTTGTATTCGCGGAAATCCAGGTCATCGAGAATCTTGGCGTGATTGAGGGCGCTTTCCACCATCGCTTCCGGACAGGGCTCGCCATACTTTTCCAACAGGTCCTGTTCCAGCGAACCGGCATTGACGCCGATGCGCATGGAGCAGCCATGATCCTTGGCCGCCTGCACCACTTCGCGCACCCGCGCCGGGCTTCCGATATTGCCGGGATTGATGCGCAGGCAGGCCGCGCCATTGATCGCGGCCTCGATGGCGCGCTTGTAATGGAAATGGATGTCGGCCACGACCGGAATGGCGCTGGCCTTGGTGATGGCCTTCATCGCCTTGGTGGCATCTTCGTCCGGACAGGAAACGCGCACGATATCGGCGCCGGCTTCCTCGATGCCGCGTATCTGCTCGATGGTGGCGCGGGCATCACCGGTGATGGTGTTGGTCATGGTCTGGACCGTAATCGGGGCGTCGCCGCCCACCGGCACCTTGCCGACCATGATCTGGCGCGATTTGCGCCGGTGAATGTCGCGATATGCGCGAATGCTCATCACTCAGTTCCTTAGTGGGCGTCCTTAGCGGCTATTGAACCGGTCCACCAGCGACTGGGGATCGAGGGAGACGCGGCCGAGAACCTGTTGCTGCTGCCCTGCCCGGCCCATCGCAAGGCCGTCCAGAACCACTTCCACCGCGCCGGCATCGCTGGTCGCCATGTTCAGGCCTGGCGTGTTGGGCACCTGATAGGTGTCCCCGGCCTTTAGGTCGCGGTTCAGATATAGCGTTCCGTCAACGCCGCGCACGGTGATGCGGGTGTCGCCCCGGGCCCGCAGCACGACGCGAGCGCCGCGGTTCTGCACGCCAAAGACCTCGCCATTGCCGGACGTAGGCGCAACAGCAGGCACCGCGGCCTGGTTCTGGCCCGAGGTCGCCGGGGTGCCGGGTGTCGCAAGGCCGGCGGCGGGCGGCGGCGTCGCGGTCTGACTGGGTGCGGCCGGACTGGTGGCCGGCGGATTGTCGGTGGCCGGTGACGGTGTCGCGGTTTGGGCGGGGATTACCACGGGCGCGGGCTGCGGCGGGGCAGCGGGGCGCGGCTGGGCCAGCACCGGCGCCGGCGGCACCGCCTGATTGTCGTCACTGCCGGACGACAGCAAATGCCAGACGCCGAATATCAGCAGCAATCCCACCACGCCGGCGATCATGCGCCAGCCTTGCGGCAGGCGGCGGCCTTCGTCTTGATGGATCGGCGCTGGCTCGCGCGACTGTTCCTCGGGACGGCCCGAAATGTCCTGCTTGAAGCGCTCGACAAATTGCGCCGAGTCCAGACCCAGATGGCGGGCATAGGACCGCACAAAGCCGATGGCATAGGTTTTACCGGGAAGGTCCTCGAGCCGGTCTTCCTCCAGCGCTTCCAGATGGTCCTTGCGGATTTTCAGCGCGCGGCTGACCTGGGCGATCTCGTCACCGCGTCTGAGGCGGGCCGCGCGCAAATCCTGGCCCACCGTCTCCAGCGGGCTTTCGCTGTCGCCGGAAATTTCGCGCAAGTGAATGCGGCGGCGGTTCAGGCCGTCCTTCTCACCGTTGCCATCATTGTCCAGCGACATTTGTGTAAGTTTTGTCATAGGTTGCCGAGCCAGCACTCGCCCCTGATGTTTCCCAGCAAAGGGGGCAAACACGGCTAAATAATTGAGGCTTCTATCTTATCCGAACAAGGCGGCCCCGAACAACCGCTGCACTGCGAAAAAGCCTGTTTTTCGCGGAAAATAGCTATTTCAGGACAATTCCGCGCTCCGCGGCGAAGGCCGACAGCCGGGTCCTGAGGGAATGGTCGGTCCGGCCACACAACCGGTCCACAAAGGCAGCGACTTCCCCCAGATGCATGCTGCGAATCATCATCTTGATAGGCCCGATCTGGCCGGGCTGCATCGAGAGGGTCCGTAACCCCAGTCCCAAAAGCGCCATGGCGTCCAGCGGGCGCCCCGCCATCTCACCGCACAGGCTGAGATCGCCCGGATTCTCGGCGGCGCTCTGCACGATCAGCCGAATCAAGGTGAGCGAAGCCGGATTGAGATTGTCGTAACGGCGGGCGACGCGCGGATTGGTGCGGTCCACCGCAAAAGCCAGGCTGAGAAGATCGTTGGAGCCGATGGAGACGAAATCGGCCGAACGCATCAGCTGGGGCAGCATGAAGGCCAGCGCCGGCACTTCCAGCATCGCGCCCACCAGAACCTGGGTGGGACGATTGAGATGCAGCAGCCGGGAACGTTCCAACTCGCGGTCGATCAGGGCGCGGGCGCGGTTGAATTCGTCCACGTCCGACACCATCGGCAGCAGGATGCGCAAGGTGCGGCCCACGCTGGCGGTCAGAAGCGCGCGCACCTGATAGCGAAGCAGCGCGGGGCGATCAAGCGCGATGCGGATGGCGCGCCAGCCCAGCGCGGGATTCTCCTCGCGCTCCCATCTTGCATAGGGAAGTACCTTGTCGCCGCCCAGATCCAGGGTGCGAAACACCACCGGCTTGTCGCCCGCCGCATCCAGGATTGTCTTGTAGAACGCCGCCTGGTCGGCAAGACGTGGCATGGTCTCGCCGATCATGAATTGCAGTTCGGTGCGGAACAGGCCGATGCCGTCGGCGCCCGACTGGGCCAGTTGCGGCATGTCGAATTCCAGGCCCGCATTCATCATCAACTTGACCGCAACCCCGTCGCGGGTGACCGCCGGAAGATCGCGCACCGCCGCGAAGCGCGCCTGCGTCTGCACCAGAACGGCGCGCTTTTCCTCGAACGCCTTGACGATTTCGGCGGCGGGACGCAGATGAACTTCGCCCATCTCGCCATCGACGGCGATGGTGTCACCGGCGCGGGCATTGTCGGCAATGCCGTCCAGCGAAGCGACCATGGGAAGCCCCATGGAACGGGCCACGATGGCGACATGGCTGGTGGCGGCGGCCTCTTCCAGCACCAGCGCCACCAGCTTGTCACGGCCATAATCCAGCAATTCGGCCGGCCCCATGCCGCGCGCGATCAGCACGGCATTGGGCGGCAGGCTGCGGTCCGCGACGTCTTCGCCGGTCAGATGACGCAGCAGCCGCCGCGCCAGATCATCAAAGTCATGGGCCCGTTCACGCAGGATGGGGTCGCCCATGCGCTGAACGCGCAGGCGCGTTTCGTCCTGCACGCGTTCCACCGCGGCTTCCGCGGTCAGGCCGGTGCGTACCGCATCGCGCATCCTCTGGCGCCAGCCCTGGTCATAGGCAAAGAGGCGATAGGCCTCGATCACTTCGCGCCCCTCGCCGGTCAGGTCGAGTTCGCTGGACGACAGCATCTGGTCCACGGATTCGCGCAGGCCCGCAATGGCCGCTTCCAGCCGCTTGAGCTCATCGACCGGATTGTCGGCGATCATGCGCTCGACCTTGACGCGCGGCTCGTGCAGCACGACGCGGCCCACCGCGACGCCATCCGAAAGGCCCTCGCCGACGAATTTGCGCGGCCGGTCCACCCTGAGTTCGGGCTCGTCCAGTTCAGCGACGTTGAAGAATCCGCCCTGCGCCACGACCTCGGCCAGCACCATGGCCACAGTCTGCAGCGCTTCCACTTCTTCCTCGGCGTAGATGCGCTCGGCCCTGTTCTGAACCGTGAGCACGCCAAACACCTGGCCGCCGCGCACGATCGGCACACCCAGGAAGGACTTGAACGGGTCTTCGCCGGTTTCCGGACGGTAGGAGAAGTGCGGATCGGCCGGCGCGTCGGACAGGTTCACGGCTTCCGCGGTTTCCGACACCATGCCGACCAGGCCCTCGCCTTCCTTCAGCCGGGTGTTGTGGACGGCGGCGCGGTTAAGGCCCTCGGTGGCGAACAGCTCGAGTATCTTGCCGGCGCGGCGCAGATAGATGGAACAGACCTCCGCCACCATGTTGGAGGCGATCACCGTGACCAGCTTGTCCAGCCGCATCTGGGCGGATGTCTGCTCCGCCATGATTTCGCGCAGGCGGCGCAACAGCAGGCGTGGGCCGCCACCAGCAGACATTAGCTTTCCCCTTCGGAATCAACCCAGATTGTCATGGCCCACCCAGTGTGGGCCATCCAGGTGTCGCCTGTCATCTGCTGAAGATGGGTCTCAGATTCTTCTTGCTGCGGTCCGGAACAGCCCAACTGGATGGCCCGCACTTCGGCGGGCCATGACATCGGGTTACGCGGCATCCAACTCATAGGCGGAATGCAGCGCCCGCACCGCCAGTTCAACATATTCCTCAGCGATCAGAACGCTGACCTTGATCTCGGAAGTCGAGATCACCTGAATGTTGATGCCCTTGTCCGACAGGGTGCTGAACATGGTCTGGGCCACGCCGGGATGGGCGCGCATGCCGATGCCGATGATCGAGACCTTGGCCACGTCCGCCGTGTGGGTGACGTCGCGATAGCCGATGGTCTTGGCATGGGTCTGGATGGCCGACAAAGCGCGGTTCAGCTCGCCGCGCGTGCAGGTGAAGGTCAGATCGGTGGTTTGGCCGTCCTCGGAGACATTCTGCACAATCATGTCGACATTGACGCCGGCATCCGCCAGTGGGCCGAAGATGGCCGAGGCGACACCGGGCTTGTCAGGCACCTTGTGCAGGGTGATCTTGGCCTCGTCGCGGCTATAGGCGATGCCGGTAACCGGTTTCTTTTCCACGATATCTTCCTCGTCGCATAACAGGGTGCCGCCCACATCGGGCGTGAAGGTCGAAAGCACGCGGGTCGGCACCCGGTGCAGCATGGCGATTTCCACCGAACGGGTCTGCAGGACCTTGGCGCCCAGCGAGGCCATTTCCAGCATTTCCTCAAAGGCGATCTTTTCCAGCCGCCGCGCCTTGGGAACGATGCGCGGATCGGTGGTGTAGACGCCATCCACGTCAGTATAGATGTCGCAGCGGGCAGCCCCGATGCCGGCGGCCACAGCAACGGCAGATGTGTCCGAGCCGCCGCG
>JBBSKJ010000036.1:0-12148 GCA_038256475.1 Micropepsales bacterium
CCAGCCAGTAGCGGTGATAGCCCAGCTTTTCGGCATGCCGCGCCAATTCGAGGGTTTCGCGGAACGTCGCCGCGACGCTACCGCCCTGCTTGATGGGCGTGAGATCGAGAATGGAAAGAGGCGGCACGCGTGTATCCGGCGAATGGCTTCGCCCAAGACTTAGCAGGAAAATCGGGGACCGCTAACCGTTCTGGACATGGATACCGTAAGGCGGGCCACCCGGCCCAAGGCGCGCGCAGATGTGCCCCCTGGTGGGGCGTTGGCCAATCTGTACGCCGCGCATGCGGAAGCCGCCCACCAGTGTCACTTCGTCCCGCACCACCACCTGCGGATTGGCCCCACACAGGAAACGTCCACGCATCCGCACCGCGCCGGGATTGAGATAGCGCACATAGATGACTTCGTGATTGAAGCGGTCAGCCAAAATGAATGTGCTGGGATCGGGACGGCGTGTCTTAAGGCCTGTCACCGTCACCAGTTCGAGGCGGTTCTCACGGACGGCGTAGGCAAAACTGTTGGTATTGTCGATACCGAAAGCTTCCACCATCAGGCCGCTGCCGCGGCGGATCAGCTTCACGGTGGGACAGTCTGTCGCCAGCAGAGGCACGAACGGTCCCGGTCCCTTCCCGATCACCCGGCTTGTGCCCAGGAACATCACCAGATCACCGGCTTCGGGTTTCTCGCGGCAGACGGAAGGCGGCGTCGGCTCGTTCGCCGCCAGCAGCGGTCCGGTGGGCGGGACGGGCGTGGTAAGGAATTGCCAGAAGCCATAGCCCGCGCCGATCACCGCCGGGATGGCTAGCACGACGGGCAGCCCCCAATCGCTGTGCCAGCCGCGCACGCTCAACTCGTATCCCACCGCCAGACTCAGAGCGGTGGCGAAACCGAGCAACGCGATGCCGCGCGTTTCCGGAACCATCAGATTCTTGTGGAACAGCGCCAGCATGAGCAGGAAATAGCCTGCCATGCCCAGAAGCCGCCAAAGCTGTGCCGGTCTCGCCATATGATCTACAATGTAGGTATAATGGTAGGTGTCAACCGCGGACTTGACGGCGCGAGGATATAACACCTACCATGTATATCAAATGGTGGACTCGCTGGGCCAGTTCGAGCAGATCGTCCTCACCGCTGTCCTGGCGCTGGGCGACAATGCCTATGGCGTCACCGTCCACGCCAAGGTCGAAGAACTCTCAAAGCCCAAGAAGGTCACGCGCGGCGCGGTCTATGCCACGCTGGACCGCATGGAAGACAAGGGGCTGATCGCCTCCTGGCTTTCGGAACCAACGCCCGAACGCGGCGGCCGTTCGCGGCGCCACTACCGGCTGGAGAAATCCGGCCAGCAGGCCTTGCGGGAATCCGCCAAGGCCGCCCGCACACTTTATGAAGCCATCGCGCAAAGCCTTGGGGGGCTGGCATGGAAGCCGCCGCGCTGACGCCGCCGCCCTGGCTGGAAAAGATCGTGCAGGCACTGATCCCGCCTTGCGCGCGCGAGGCGGTGGCAGGCGATCTGTGGGAAACCTATACCTCGCCCCGACAGTATGCGGCGGAAGCCCTGCGCACCGTGCCGCTGGTGGTGCTCAGCCAGATGCGGCGCAATTTGAATCTTCCCACGCTGCTGCTGCAACTGTCTTTGCTCAGTTTCTGTCTGGGCGAAGGAATTGCGCTGGCGCTGCTTCCCGTCCTGCTGCTGCGCGATGCCTATCAGGCGTCGGCACGCCCCTGCCCGCGCCGTGCCATGCGCGCCGCCATCCTGGTGGCATCGGCGGCGCTCGCCTTCCTGCAGGTCATGTCCATCAGCACGGACATGGTCATCCATTCCGGCCGCCCCGCCGGAACCAGCCTGCTGTTCGCCGGCCTGATGCTGTCGCCGCTAATGGGCCTGTTCCGCACCGGGCTGATTATGGACGGTGACCGCCGCATCTTTGCTGCCGGTCACGACATGTCGGCGGACGAACTCGTCACCAGTTATTGCAGCTTCGCCCGCCGCGCCCGCTGGCATAATATGCTGGAAGGCGCCGGGCTAGTGGTGGCCGCCGCCTTCACTTTCCATTACCTGCCCACCGATATCGGCATCGCGCTGACCAGCACCTACCTGCTGGTGGCAGTCTATCTGTTGTTGGAGGGCGCTCCCCGACTTCTGCCGCCGCGCCAGGACTTTGCCTCTTCGCGCGCCCATTTCCAGCGCGAACTGGCGCGCCGCCAGCGCCTGCGCCGCTTCCTGTGGTGGCTGTGGTTCGCACCGGTGCTGGCCACATTGCATGTCCGCGCCGTCGAAGGCTCGCTGGCAGCCGGAAACCCGATACGGGCGGCGTTCGGTAGCGTCGCCGCGCTGCTGCTGTGCTTTCTCATCGCCGCCCTCAACCGCGAATATGGCGGCCGGGTGCGCGAGCAGGTCGGATCGCTGGACCGGATGCGCGAACGACTGGCCTGAGCTAGATTCGCAGCGCCCGGATGCGGTGATTTTCCGAATCCCCGATATAGAGAAGACCGCCCTGCACTGTGACGCCGTGCGGCCGCGCCAGGGCGCATTTGTGCGGATCGCCATCCGGCCCGTCGCCGCGCATGCCGGTGCCCATCACTGTGGAAATGGTGCCGTCGCGCAATGACACCTTGCGGATGACATGGTTCTCGGTGTCGGAAATATAAAGGCTGCCATCGGGCGCATAGGCGATGCCCTTGGGGCCGTTGAACATGGCGCCCAGCGCCGGCCCGCCATCGCCGGTATGGCCTTTCTCGCCTGTGCCGGCGATGCGCCGCATACTGCGCCTGTCCGGGCCGATGCTGAAGACTTTGTTGCCCTCGCGCAGGATCAGATAGATGGTGCCGTCCGGTCCCATGTCGATGGAGCGCGGGCCGCGCAACGGCGCGGTCAGCGGCGCTTCGTCTGGCGTGTCGGCCGCCTCACCCGTTCCGGCAAAGGTGGTGATGATCCCGGTGGCGGCGTCCCGGCGGCGCACGCGGTTGTTCTGAATATCGCAAATGTAGAGATTGTCGTTCTTGTCCAGGGCGATGCTGTGCGGTTGGCGCAGCTGCGCCGCGCTTGATGCGCCGCCATCGCCGCCAAAGCCCGGCATGCCGGTCCCCGCCAGGGTGGAAAGCATGCCGCTGCGGCCATCCATGACCCGGACGACATGGCTGTCGCGTTCGACCACCAGCATGTTGCCCTTGCTGTCAAAGCGCAGTTCATGCGGCGCGCTGAGCTGGGCCAGCCGCGCCGGCCCGCCATCGCCGGCATGGCCCTTCACGCCATTGCCCGCCACGACCGATACACGCCCGGATGCAAGCTTGAGGACACGATGGTTGCCGACCTCCGTCCAGTACAGTGCGCCGTCCGGGCCAAACAACACGCCAAAGGGATCATTGAGCTTGGCTGTCTTGACCGGTTCGCCATCCGCAGCGGCGCCGGCAACTCCGGTTCCGATCACCGTGTAAGTGTGATGGACCGGCTGGGCGCGCGCCGGCAGGATAGCGAACCCCGCGCCCGCGCCAACCAGGGTGCGGCGCGTGAGAAGCCTCACAATGTCCGTCCCAGCCGCACCAGCACCTGCTGCCGCGCCAGCACGCGCTCGCGGTCGGTGACATGGATCAGGCCGGCGACGCGGCGGATCAGCAGATCTTCTTCCGGATCCAGCACGCCATCGGCATAGGCCACTTCCCACAGCATCTCGACTAGGCCGATACGTTCCTGAGGCGTCATCTGCTCGAAAACCTCGCTGGTATGGCCATGCAGCTGCACCATCTGGGCGGCGCGCACTTCGCCCGCTTCCAGCAGCGCGCCGCATTCCTGCTCCGTCAGGTCGAACTTGCGCGTCAGCAACTGTGCGATCACCGCCCGTTCGGCGGAATCAAACTGGTCGTCCTGACGCGCGGCTTCCAGCAGCAGCACCGCCACCGACAGGCGCAGGTCCGGTTGGCGCTGGGGCTGCGGCGCCTTGAGCATGCGCATCAACTGATCGAACATTTATGGCATCTTGAATGTTTTTCCGATGGTAGCGGGTTGGTAGGAATCGTCCAGTGTCATCGCGATGTTGTGCGATGCGACAAACTGCCGGAAGTATGAATTCCCCGCTGATTCAGTCCTGATTTTTCTCGTCTTTCAGGACCGGCAGCAATTTGAGAGTCAGGAAAGTCATCACCGCGATGGCAATGGCCACATCGAATGCACCCAGTCCCACCGACGTGCCGATGGCCCCCGTGGACCAGATGCTCGCCGCCGTCGCAGTGCCGCGCACGGACAGGCCGTCTTTCAGAATGGCGCCGCCCCCGATGAAGCCGATACCGGTGATAAGGCCCTCCACGATACGCGCAACCGCCTCGGGCGAATCCACCAGCAGAGATTCCGTCGCCTGCACGAAGCCGCAACTCGCCAACGCCACCAGCGGAAAGGTGCGCAGGCCCGCGCTGCGCGCGGCCCTCTCCCGGTCCCAACCAATGGGCAAGGCCAGTGCGTATGCCACCACCAGCGCGATCATGTGCGGAAGGATCTGAAATCCGTCCAGGTCGGAAAAACCCATCTGCAAATCCGATCCTCAAGCAGTATCGTCCGGGCCCGGAGCAAATCTTCCGGGTCACTTGAGAAAACGTGTCACTCGTAAGGAAAGTTCCGTGGGGCGTCGCGCGGGTCGGGGGGTGACTGCCAGTAGCCACGATACGACATGCGCGCCACAGGCGCATCAGGAGGCGGTGGCAGTTCGGTTATGGCGTCACGCGGCACGTCGCGTTCATATATGGCATCACCCGGCACGTCGCGTTCATAGGCAGGCGCCCAGTCCGCGCCCCGGCGATAGGGCACGCCGCTGCCCGCATAAAAGCCCCGGTCCTCGAACGCGACCTGTTGGGACTCCATGAAGGCATCTTCGGATTCCATAAATTCTTCCATTTCGAATGCGGGCACGGGGCTGCGGTCCAACGGCTTGGCCGGCATGCCGGCCTCAGCGGCCGTCAGAACCTTTTTCCAGATTTGCGCCGGCACTGAGCCGCCGGTGACGCCGCGCATGGCGGTATTGTCGTCATTGCCGACCCATACCCCGGCAACATGATCGGCTGTGAAGCCGACGAACCAGCCGTCGCGATAATCCTGGGTGGTACCGGTTTTGCCGGCTGCTTCGCGCACGCCCAACCGCGCCGCGGTTCCGGTGCCCTTGCTGACGACATTATAGAGCATGGCGACCAGATCGCGCCGCACCGAATCCGCGATCACCGGCTGACGGCGGTCCGGTTCGCGCCGATAAAGAAGCGCCCCGGTCGCGGCCGCTTCGATGCGCGTGATCAGGTAAGGGCTCACGGGCGTGCCCCCATTGGCAATGGCGCCGTAGGCAGCGGTCAACTCCAGCGGCGTTACTTCATTGGTGCCCAGCGCCAGAGAGGCATTGGCCTGCAAGGGTGATGTGATTCCCACGCGCCGCGCCGCCGCCAGAACGCGGTCGAGGCCCACCTCCTGCGCCAGATTGACGGTGACGGTGTTGACCGAGCGCGCCAGCGCATCCGTCAGGCGCATCGGGCCATAACTTGCGTCACGGTAATTGGCGGGCTGATAGCCGGCGATATTGACGGGCCTGTCCTCGCGCCAGGCCCAAGGAGAGATGCCAGCCTGCAACGCGGCCAGATAGACGAAGGGCTTGAAGGCCGAACCGGGCTGGCGGCGCGCCTGCGTCACCCGGTTGAAGACCGAAGCCCGGTAGTCAACACCGCCGACCATGGCCGAGACAGCGCCATCGGGCTTGAGCACGGCAACGGCGACCTGGCCAAAGCCGAGCTTGCGGCCACTCTTTCTCACCGCTTCGGCAGCAGCCAGTTCCGCCACTTTTTGCAAGCCGGGATTGAGGGTGGTGTGAACGATCAGTCCGCCGGACGCGGCATCCGCATCGCTTGTGATCTGCAGCGCCCGCTCGGCCACCACATCCAGGAAATAGCTCCGGCTATCGGGCCGCCGCGCCAGCACAGTGGCGGGCCGCGCCCGCGCCACGGCAGCCTGCTCAGGCGTGACCGCGCCCGTCTCCACCATGGCGGCGAGCACACGGCCGGCGCGCTGCTGCGCCGCTGCCAGATCGCGGCGCGGCGAGAAGGCCGATGGCGCCCGCGTCAGCGCGGCCAGCATCGCTGCCTGCTGCAAGGTCACATCCCGGGCCGGAACGCCGAAATAGGTGCGCGATGCGCTGTCCACCCCATGGGCGCCGCCGCCCAGATAAATGCGGTTGAGATAGAGCTCCAGAATCTGCTGCTTGCTGAGGCTGCTTTCCAGTTCCACCGCCTTCAGCAGTTCCCGGATCTTCCGGCCCATTGTCCGCTCGTGACCGGAGAACATGATCTTGGCGGTCTGCTGACTGATGGTTGATCCACCGGCCACGATGCGGGCCGCGCGCGCATTCGCCAGGCCGGCGCGGGCGATGCCCAGAAAATCCACGCCGTGATGGGCATAGAAGCGCCGGTCCTCCATCGCGATGAAAGCCGCCGGCAGATAGGCCGGCAGTTCGTCCAAGGTGACACGCCGTCCCAAAACCGGCCCGCGATGTCCGATGACCTTTCCATCCGCATCGAGAAAGGTGAAGGCGGCCGGGCGATCGACCGCCGTCCTGGCCGTCAAATCTACCGGCGGCGCAAAAACGCCCAACACCACCGGCGCCAAGTAGAGAAGCCCGGCGGGGATAGCGAGAATCGCAAGACAGATCGCAAAGCTGCGCGCATGGCGGTCGGCAAAACGCTTGATGGCTGACAAGTCGGGTTCCAATGCGTTCCGCCCTCGCTAGCGTTTCGTGGCAACACGGCAACGCATCGGCCTGAATGCAGTTGCAGGCAACCTCCTCTGGCGCAATCCTTATTTGCGCCCAAGGCAGACTGAGGCCTCCGCCCGCCGTTTCGGCACAAATTCTCGCCCAGGCGCCGCGCTACTTTTTCTTCGCGGGCTTCTTGACCGATTTGGGACTGCTTTTGGCGGGTGGCCTGGCTTTGGTCGCGACTTTGGCTTTGACGGCGACAGCCGCCTTTGACTTGGCCGGGATCGTGGCCTTGCCTTGTGGCTTGGCTGCCACTTTTACGTCCGACATTTTTTCAACCGGCTTGCCGACCGGTTTTTCGACCACTTTCTCCACAACACGCGGCGGCACGGTTCCACCGGCAACCAGTTGCAGCAGCCGGTCCGACAGGCCCTTGGGTTTGGCGGCCGACGGCGCGCTGGCCGAAGCCGTCAAAAATGATTCCACCGCATCCGCCGAGTGGCAAAGGCGCGCCTGGGTTGCGGTCACCACCACCGGACCATTGATCAAGGTCGGATGCTCGTGGATCGCACCCCAGAAGTCGGTGTCGCTGATGAAGCGGTCGTCCAGCTGCAGTGCCAGAAACAGGGGATCGTATTTGCGCACCAGGCTTTGATTGCCTTCCCGCAGGAGCATGGACAGGCGCCGCAGCTCAACGCCGGCCGGCGGCGCGGCGATATAGTCCACCACCAGGGGATCATGTCCGCTTTCGCGAAGTTCGGCGAGAACATCGCAGGCCTCGTCCGAGGAGGGATCGAGATAAACTGTTAGCCGGGACTTGGCCGGGACAGGCGAATCCGGCGCGCGCTTTTCCGCTGGCGGGGCTTCGGCGGCTGCGATCACTTGGAGATTGACGGCCTTGGGTCCCTTCTTGTCCGGCTCAGACTCGAATGAGACGCGCTGGCCTGTTTTCAGGCCGGATATTTTCGCTGCCGTGATGGAAGCCGCCGGAACGAACACATCCTTGCCCCCTTCATCCGCCGTAATGAAACCGAAGCCCTTTGCGACATTGAAGAACTTGACCGTACCGTATGCCATGAACGTCCTGATTGGGGGCCTTTCGAGCCGCTGACGAATTGCGCCGTATTGGGTTGGGTCAGTTGCTTTAATTCGTGCGGGACCGCGGCGCAAGCCGCGCATTTAATGGATTTGCGCAACCATTTGCGCAGCTCAGCTTTCGCCCGCCTTTTCCTTGTGCAACAGTGGCTTTCGGGACGTTTAACCGCGGGGGAACATGCGGATTCTGTCATTTATCGTGCTTGCGATCACGGGGCTTGGGCTGGCGCTGCCGGGACTTTATCTCGCAGTGCTGGGTGGTTCATTTTATTACATCGTGGCCGGACTGCTGGTTCTGCTCAGCGCCTGGCTGATCCTCTCCCGCGACCACGCCGGAACCCAGCTTCTATGGCTGGTGCTGTTGGGAACCGTGATCTGGTCGTTGTGGGAAGTGGGCCTGGATGGCTGGGCCCTGATGCCGCGTCTTGTCTATCTGGCGATCCTCGCGCTGGTGGTGTGGCTGCTGTCGCGGATCGGCGGCGCCGAGCGCTCCACCCTGAGACCGGTATTGTCCGCGCTCGTGGTGATCCTCGCGGTGGTCGCCACCGCCGCCACCGTATGGGCGGCGATCAAGCTGCCAGCAGGTCCTGCGCCAACCCAGCTCGCCGCCGTAACGGGCACCAATGACGGCGAATGGACTCATTACGGCAAGACGCAAGCCGGCACGCGCTATTCCAGGCTGGCCCAGATCACGCCGGCCAATGCCGCCAATCTGGAACAGGCCTGGGTCTATCGCTCCGGCGTGCGCGAGCGGGGCAAGCTCTCCGCCGACCTGCTGCAAGCCACCCCGTTGATGGTGGACGGCATGCTCTATGGCTGCACCGGTTACAATGCCGTGTTCGCGCTGGACCCGGTGACGGGCAAGGAAATCTGGCGGCACGATCCCAAGATCAATCCGTCGCTGGGCAATCGTGGCGTCTGCCGCGGCGTATCTTTCTTCCGCACGCCGGATGCGACAAGCGAGTGCCCCGCCCGGCTGTTGCTCGGCACCGCCGACAACCGGCTGATCGCACTGGATGCCAAGACAGGACGCCCCTGCACCAGCTTCGGCAATAACGGCGCCGCCGACTTGCGCGATGGACTGGGCGATTTCCTCCCCGGCTGGAGCAATCCCACCTCGCCACCCACCATCGTGCGCGGCACGGCGGTGATCGGCGCTTTCGTGGTCGACAACCAGTCGGTCGATGTGCCGCCCGGCGTCATCCGCGGCTATGACGCGGTCACCGGCCAGATCAAATGGGCCTTCGATCCCGGCCGTCCCGACGATCCGACGCCGGCTGCGCCCGGCAAGCCCTACACGCCTTCCACGCCCAACAGCTGGACGATCTTCAGCGGCGATGAAGCGCTGGGCCTGGTCTATGTGCCCATGGGCAATGGCAGCCCGGACTATTACGGCGCCCATCGCACGCCCGAGACCGACCGCTTCACCAGCGCCGTTGTCGCGCTGGATGCCGAGACCGGCGCGGTGCGCTGGACCTTCCAGGCTATTCATCGCGACCTGTGGGATTACGACCTGGGATCCCAGCCGGTGCTGGTTGATTTCCCGACGGCCAATGGCACCGCGCCGGGTCTGATCCTGCCCACCAAGACGGGACAGATTTTCGTTCTCGACCGGCGCACCGGAAAGCCTTTGACCAAAGTGGAAGAGCGGCCCGTACCGGCGTCGGACATTCCGGGTGAACGGTCTTCGCCGACTCAGCCCTTCTCCACCGAGTTTCCGGATTTCTCCGGCGGCACGCTCACCGAAGCCGACATGTGGGGCATGACGCCCTTCGACCAGCTTTATTGCCGCATTCTGTTCAAGACCGCGCGCTATCAGGGCATGTACACGCCGCTGCGCGTGGGGCCTTCCATCCGCACGCCGGGCGAACTGGGCGGCATCGACTGGGGCAGCGTCTCGGTCGATGAGGATCGCGGCATCATGATCGTCAATCACAACCTGATGGCCGACTGGGATGAACTGATCCCGCGCGAACAGGCCGACAAGGAAAACATCTTCCCCCGCGCCACGCCGCGCGCGCTGGCCAATCCCTACAAGGGCAGCAATGCCGGCGCGATGGAGGGCACGCCCTATGCCATCCGCTTCACCGGCTTTATCACGCCCAAGCTGGGTATCCCCTGCCAGCGCCCGCCTTACGGCTACATCACGGCCGTCGAGCTGAAGACGCGCAAGGTGCTATGGCAGCATCCGTTCGGCAATGCCTCCAACAGCGGACCGTTCAACACCGCGCTGGGCCTCCCCTTCACACTGGGCGCGCCCAATATGGGCGGCTCCATCGTCACGGCGGGGGGCGTGATCTTTATCGGCGCCAGCCAGGACGGACATTTCCGGGCGATCGATGAAGCCAGCGGCAAGGAGTTGTGGAAAGTGAAACTTCCCGCCGGCGGCCATGCCACGCCCATGACCTATCTGGGCAAGGACGGAAAACAGTATGTGGTGATCGCGGCGGGCGGCAGTGGCGGTTTCCGCACCGGCAGCAGCGACAGTTTTGTGGCGTACAGGCTCAAGCAATAGGAGGCTTTTCATGGACGGCAATGAGAAAGCAAAACTCGAACGCAAGAAGGCGTCCGATTTCCCGCAAGAGCTTCTGAGCCTGCTGGATTCCTATGTGCATGGCGCCATCGGCCGGCGAGACTTCATCGCGGGTGCGGGAAAATTCGCCACCGCCGCCGTCACCGCGACGGCGCTGGTGGAAATGCTTGCGCCCAATTATGCTTGGGCCATCCAGGTGCCCGAGGACGACAAGCGCATCACCACGCAAAACGTCCGCGTTCCCTCGCCCGCCGGCACCGGCCATATCGACTGCTATCTGGTGCGGCCCGCTTCGGCCAAGGGCAAGCTGCCGGCCATCATCGTGATCCATGAAAATCGCGGGCTGAACCCTTACGTCAAGGACGTGGCGCGCCGCTTCGCGACAGCCGGGTACATGGCGCTGGCGCCAGACGGGCTGAGCTCGGTCGGCGGCTATCCGGGCGACGATGAAAAAGGTGGAGCGCTGTTTCGCACCGTCGATGGCGCCAAGATGCGCGAGGACCTTCATGCCGCCGCCGTCTATGTGAAGAACCGGCCCGACTCAACGGGCAAACTGGGTGCAGTCGGCTTCTGATTCGGCGGCGGCGTGGTAGGATATCTGGCGGTGCGCATGGGCGCCGACCTGGCGGCCGGCGTGCCCTTTTACGGATCGCAACCGGCGGTGGAAGATGTTCCCAAGATCAAGGCCCCGCTCAATGTCCAGATGGGCGAGCTGGATGCCCGCATCAATGCCGGCTGGCCCGCCTTCGACGCCGCGCTTACCAAAGCCGGCGTACCGCATGAAGGCCACATCTATTCCGGCGCCAACCACGGCTTTCACAACGACACCACGCCTCGCTACGACGAAGCCGCCGCCAAGCAGGCCTGGCAACGCACGCTGGACTGGTTCGACAAGTATGTGAAGGCGTGAGACACGATAGGCCGAAGCCTACGGTTCATAGCATCAGCGTATGGACGTCCAGTGGACCGTTTCGAGCGACGAACGCCGCGAGCTTGGGCGAGCGGCCGCGCGAAAACACCGGCCGTACTTTCCTTCAACAGACAAGACATTCACGGCAGCGTCGTGGGAATTATTTAACAAGCTGAACCCCAAACTCGAACCTTGACCAGTTGCACAGATTCTCTTTGCCACATCCGGTACGGACAACTATTGCTCTAATGCAAGTGGAACGGCCATTTAATGGACCCTTGCCCGTTTGACGCGAGATTTTTGAAGAAATCAGTCCCAGCCCGAGATCGTTATTTCTATAGGCTTCGCGCGTTGGCCAAATGCCCTGGTTCTCAAATTCATCCCGGACATAACCGCACACTTCCAGTTCTTGGCCAACGAACGTCTCAGGACGTGCGAAGACATCGGCCTGATCACCTTGTGCCTCCATACAGGCATTAAGCGGTAAGATAATTGCGATCAGAAAAGGCACTGGAAGCAAAGTAGATTTCATTGGAAGCACTTCTCTCCCACTACCGCGCGGGCTGGATCACCGCGCGATAGCGTGTCTTGCGCAAGCCGTACTCAATCGGGATCAGAAGCGCCGCCGAAACCAGGCCGATGGTGGCCAGCACGGTGAAGATGCCGATATTGCCCAGCTCGTTGGCATAGGATCCCAGCACGCCCGCCAGGAAAGCGCCGCCGCCCATGGTGAATATCCACACCCCCATCATGATGCCGATCACTTGCTTGGGTGCACGCCGGCTGACTTCGACCAGGCCGGCGGGCAGCACGCAAAGCTCGGCGGCGGTGATCAAGGTATAAAAAACGATCAGCACCAAAGGCGAGGCCGCGCCCGGCGTCAGATACTCCACCGCG
>JBBSKJ010000037.1:0-12048 GCA_038256475.1 Micropepsales bacterium
CGGGAATTGGGGCGGATTTCGATGCGCCCCGGCTCCAGATGCACCAGATGGACATTATGCTCCAGATTGACGCGCAGTTCCGAGCGCGGCTCACACAGCGCGACAATATCTTCCAGATTGCGGATCGCGGCGACGGGGGCGGATTCGCTCATAGAGGGGGCGGGCATGGGCGCGCGGGCCGGCATGGCGAAAGATTGCGCCACGGGTCCGGGCGCCCGCGAAGATGCCGGCGCGCTCGACGGGGTGACGCCCTGTCGGGCGTCCCCTTTTACGTCTCGCTCCAGCAAATCCTTCACCAGCTTGTCGGTGGGCGGCAGTTCGGCGGCATGGGCCAGCCGGATCAGCACCATCTCGCAAGCCGAGATTGGCCGGGTGGCATCCCGCACCTCGAACAGGCCCTTCAGCAGAATCTGCCAGGCGCGGGTCAGCGAAGCGACCGTCAGCTTGGCGGCCAGGTCCGTGGCCCGCTTGGCCTCGCCCGAACCGCCGTCAAAAAAGCCCTGTGCGGCGGGGGCGACCTTTACCCGGGTGAGGAAATGGGTGGTCTCCAGCAAATCCTGGGTCACTGCCAGCGGATCGGCGCCGGCGTCATACAGCCCGCCCAGATCGGTCAGGGCCTCGGCCAGATTGCCGCCCATCAGCTTTTCGAAAATATCCAGCACCCGGCCGCGATCGGCCAGGCCCAGCATCTGGCGCACCGTATCGGCGGTGATCATGTCGCCTTCGCCATGCGCGATGGCCTGATCCAGCAGCGACAGCCCATCGCGGGCCGAACCTTCGGCGGCGCGGGCGATCAGCGCCAACGCGCCGTCTTCGATCTTCACTTTCTCTTTTTCGGCCAAGGTCGCCAGATAGGCGGCGAGTTCGGCGCTGTCGATGCGACGCAGGTCGAAGCGCTGGCAGCGTGACAGAACCGTGACCGGGACCTTGCGGATTTCGGTGGTGGCGAAAACGAACTTCACATGCGGCGGTGGTTCTTCCAGCGTCTTGAGCAGGCCGTTGAAAGCCTGCTTGGACAGCATGTGCACTTCGTCGATGATATAGACCTTGTAACGCGCCGCGACCGGGGCATAGCGCACGCCCTCGATGATCTCGCGGATGTCGTCGATGCCGGTGCGGCTGGCGGCGTCCATTTCCTGCACATCGACATTGCGCGATTCCGCAATGGAAGTGCAGGGCTCGCACACGCCGCAGGGCTGGATGGTCGGGGCCGTGCCCTTGTCGTCCGCGCCGATGCAGTTCAGGGCGCGGGCGATGATGCGGGCGGTGGTGGTTTTTCCCACCCCGCGCACGCCGGTGAGCATGAAGGCATGGGCGATGCGCCCCGTGGCAAAAGCGCTGGACAGGGTGCGCACCAGCGCCTCCTGCCCGATCAGGCCGGTGAAATCACTGGGACGGTATTTGCGCGCCAGGACGCGGTAGGGCTGGGCGGGCGCGGACGGTTTGGCCATGGGGGACTATAGCAAGGCCGCAGTCTTGCGCAGGCAAGATTCCGACAGAGTTGTGGGTAAGGTGAGAGTCCGAACGACCCGAAGCAAATTCGTTACGGCTGCTTCGTTCCCGACCTGACCGGGTTGGCGACAGCTTCGTCCGCCGAACTCTCGCGCAATATATAGGATTTTTGGCGGGAAATTGCGAGTCGTTCGTTGCGGCGTTCGCGCGGCGAAAGCCCTGCCGGGCTTTCGCTTTTCGCGCTCACCATTCCCGACCTGACCGGGTTGGCGAGCGGCCCTCCGCCGATTTCCAGGCGGGGATATAGTGGTTTGGGGGTAAAATGCGAGTCCCGGCGGCGCCGGAAAGGCTCAGGCCCAGCGCCCAAGGAACCTGTGCCGGAATGGAAAGGCCGCCGATTTTGCCCAACTTGCCGATGACGTTCGCGGGCAATGTGCTGGAGCGCGCCAGCGAGCGGCGCACCGACCCGGCCTGGCTGGCGGCGCAGTTCCAAAGCGGCCTGTTCCTGCCTTTCTGGCAGAACAAGCCGCTGATTGTGGGGGATCGCGCCGGATTCCTGCCCTGGCGTGACGCATGGCAAGAAGGCGTCTGCGTCTTCCTGGGTCTCGACGAAGACCAAGCGCTTTTCGCGGTGGACGTCGCGGGCGAGACCGCGCCCGATCTGGGCTGCGGCGATTTTCAGGACATGCGCGCCAGCGCCTTTGTGCTGCCCGCGCGTGATACCGCCATTGCCGGTCAGGCCAAGGCATTGATCGACTGGCACAGGCGCCATGGCTTCTGCTCCAATTGCGGCGCGGCGACTGCGCCGTGCGATGGCGGCTATCGCCGTCTTTGCGGCGTGTGCGCGGCGGAGCATTTTCCCCGCACCGATCCGGTGGTGATCATGCTGCCGCTGCTGGGGGATGAATGCCTGGTGGGGCGCAATGCGCGTTTTGTGAACGGCCTGTATTCCGCCTTTGCCGGTTTTGTCGAAGCGGGTGAAAGCATGGAGGATGCGGTGCGGCGCGAACTGCAGGAGGAAGCAGGCATCCAGATTGGCGCAATCCGCTATCACGCCAGCCAGCCCTGGCCATTCCCCTCATCTTTGATGCTGGGATGTTATGCCGACGCCCTGAGCCACGATTTCCGGATCGACGGAAACGAAATCGTCGATGCGCGCTGGCTGAGCAAGGAGGAAGTGCGCAAGCGGCTGGCGAACCAGATCGAAGACGCGATCACCATGCCCGCGTCCATCGCCATTGCCCATCACCTGCTCAAGGACTGGTCTCAAGGCTGAAACTTGGGCGTGAGGAATTTTGCGGCCTGAGCAGGAGCAAGGAGCGATGTGGGCACTTAAGCCCATGAGCGACGCGCAACGAACTCAGGACGCAAAAGAACCGCGCCTAAGGCATGTCTTCGCGGAAAGGGTGGGCGGGATAAACACCCATGATATTGTGACTGGCGGTGTGAAAGGCGAGTTCTTCCAAAGCCCGCGCCACATGCGGCTCGTCGGGATGGCCCTGGATATCGACATAGAAGCGGGTGGCGTTGAACGAGCCGCCCAGCTGATAGCTTTCCAGCTTGGTCATGTTGACGCCATTGGTGGCGAAACCGCCCATCGCCTTGTACAGCGCGGCGGGGATGTTCTTCACCTGGAAAACGAAGCTGGTCACCACCTTGCCGCGATTGGGCGCGCGTTCGTCGGCGCGCGACATGATCAGGAAGCGGGTGGCGTTGTGATGCTCGTCCTCGACATCGGCCTTGAGTATCTTCAACCCGTAGAATTCCGCCGCCAGGGTCGAGGCGATGGCGGCAACGCGCTTGTCGCCCAGTTCGGCGACATGCTTGGCGGATCCCGCCGTGTCGTACCAGTTGTGCGCCACCAGCTTGCGGTCGCGCAAAATGCTGCGGCACTGGGCCAGCGCCGGCGACTGGCTGTAAACGCTGGTGATGTCGTCCAGCGTGGCATCCTTCAGTCCCAGCAGCTGATGGCGGATGGGCAGGAAATGCTCGCCCACGATATGCAGGCCGGAATCGGGCAGCAGATGATGGATATCGGCGATGCGGCCGATCAGCGAATTTTCCACCGGGATGATGCACAGATCGCATTCGCCGGATTTCGCGGCTTCGATGGCGTCCTCGAAGGTAGGCTTGGGGATCGCCGCCGCATGGGGCACCGCTTCGCGCGCCGCCAGATTGGCATAGGCACCCGGCTCGCCCTGAAAGGCGACGCGTTTGGCTTTGGCAACGGCGTGGATCATGAGAGGATTTTTCGGGCGCGTTCGAGATCGGCGGGAGTATCAACAGACAAGGGCGCCTCGTCCACACGCGCCACCGCAATGCTCATCCCCGCTTCCAGCGCCCTCAGCTGCTCCAGCTTCTCGCTTCTCTCCAGCGGCGAGGGCGGCAGCGCGACAAAACTTTCCAGCGCCTCGCGGCGATAAGCGTATAGCCCGACATGGTGAAACAGCGGCCCGTCGCCGGTGGGCGCGGTCGCGCGGGTGAAATACAGCGCCCGGCCCAGCTGGCCCGAAGCGTCCCAGGCCACCACCGCCTTGACCACGGCCGGGTTGGCCTTGTCCGCATCATTGTCTATCGGCGCCGCCAGGGTGGCGATGTCCGCGCCGGACTGTTTCAGCGCCTGGACCACGGTCCTGAGCTGATCGGGGTCCAGGGCCGGCAGGTCCCCTTGCAGGTTGACCACCACGTCATGCTTTGCGTCCGGGTCCAGCATCCGAAGCGCGGCCCAGATGCGGTCCGAACCCGAGGGCAGATCAGGGTCGGTCAGAACCGCCTGCCCCCCGGCATTTTCGATTGCCGCAACGATCTCGGCCTCGCCCGCCGCCACCACCACCGGCCCCAGGCCGGCGGCTTTTGCCTGCCGCCAGACCCGCACGATCATGGGGATGCCGCCAATATCGGCCAGCGGCTTGGCCGGCAGCCGGGTCGAAGCCATGCGCGCGGGGATCAGAAGGACGGGATTCATGGATTCATTGGGGGTCTTTTTCCCGCAGCCCTTGCCGGGGTTCCTTTGGCGGCCTGTGATAGGCCGGGATTGGCGCTAAAGCCAGATACCGCTTACAATTTATGCGACGCTTCGCCGCAATGACGCGGGGACAGCGGCGGGTAATGTCGCGCCGTATTTTGCCGGGCCCGCCCGGCTTTGGGGAGCTTTCGTCCATGGATTCCTTTGAGTGGAACAAGATCATCGGCGCGGTGCTGGGCACAGCGGTCTTTATCTTTGTCGTCCGCATCGTGGCCGAGCATGTCTATGAGCCCGAGCACCCCGCAAAGCCCGGCTATATCGTCGAAGGCGTGATCGAAGAGCCCGCCGGTGGCGGCGCGCCCGCCGCGCCTGTCGCCGAAGTGGCGCCAGACTGGGGTACCGTGCTGCCGACCGCTGATATCGCCGCCGGCCAGGGCTCGCTCCCCAAGTGCGCCGCTTGCCATGACTTCGCCAAGGGCGGCGCCAACAAGATTGGCCCGGCTCTGTTCGGCATCGTCGACAATCCCCGCGCCGCGCATCCCGGTTATGCCTACTCCGCCGCGATGAAGGGCAAGCCCGGCAACTGGACCTATGACGAGCTGAACCTGTTCCTGAAGGCGCCAGCGGTGGACATCCCCGGCACCAAGATGAGCTTCGCCGGCATCCGCAGCGAAAGGGAACGCATCAACCTGATCGCTTACCTGCGCTCCAACGACGACAGCCCGGCGCCGATCCCCGCGCCCAAGCCGGCTGAAGCCGCTGCCACACCTGCCGCCGCACCGGCGGACGGTGCGCCGGCCCCTGCGCCGACGGCTAATTGACAGGGAATGGCGGGACAAGAGGGTAAGCCCAACGTCCTGTTCCTGTTGCCGCCGGGGTGGGATGCGCTGAGCAAGGCGCTGTTCGGCCATCAGGTCTTCAACAGCTTTCTGCACGGCAAGGATCACTATGCGCCGCAGCAGATCGACTATTTTGTCGGCTTTCGTCCGCCGCACGGCTTCCTGAAAAGCCTGCCGCGGCTGAAGGCGATCTTCAGCCTCGGCGCTGGCGTCGACGGTTTTCTGCGCGATCCGGAATTTCCCCGCCACCTGCCCGTGGTGCGTTTTGTCGATGAGACGCTGCAGCGGGAAATGGCGCAATATGTCACCATGCATGCGCTGATCATCCATCGCCAGCAGCGCGCCTTTGATGCCGCCCAGCTTGAATCGACATGGAAGCAGCGGATGCTGGCGCGCCCGTCGCGTGATGTGCGCATCGGCATTCTGGGAATGGGCGATATCGGCGCGGTGACGGCGGAGCGCCTGCTGATGTTCGACTTCCAGGTATTCGGCTGGAGTCGCAGCCGCAAGAGTGTGCCGGGCGTCACCAGCTTTGCGGGCGCCGAGGAGCTGCCGCAATTTCTGGCGAGCTGCGACATCATGGTCTGCATGCTGCCGCTGACGCCGGAAACCGAAAATATCCTCAACGCCAAACTGTTCGCCGGCTTGCCGCAAGGCGCCTGGGTGATGAATGTGGGCCGCGGCGGTCATTGCAAGGAAGACGATCTGCTGGCGGCGCTGAATTCAGGTCATCTGGGCGGCGCGGTGCTGGACGTTTTCCAGACCGAACCGCTGCCGCAGGACAGCCCGTTCTGGAAACATCCCCAAGTGACGGTGACGCCGCACATTGCCGGGATCACCGATCCGCGCAACGCATCCGCCTTTGTGGTGGATTGCGTCACCCGCGCGCAAAGCGGCGCGCCTTTCAAGAATGTCGTGGACCTGACCCGCGGCTATTAAAGCCGTTTCACCGAGGTGACCGGCCCGGCGATCTTTTCGATCCGGTCAATTGCTTCGCGCAGCGGCTCGGTCGCCACCTGCATGTGAAAGGCGTTGGCGTGCAGCAGATTTTCTGTATCCAGCATCACGCCCATATGGCCTTTCCAGAAGACCAGGTCGCCACGGCGAACGTCAGAGATACTCGCCGGCGCGCCCAGCGCCTTCTCCATCATGTCGGTGTCGCGCGGCGCGGTTTTTCCGACGGCCTGCAGCGCGGTCTGGATCAGGCCGGAACAGTCCAGTCCTGCGGCCGTCTTGCCGCCCCAGACATAGGGGACGCCCAGAAACCGCTGCGCCACGGTCACGAAATCCTTTTCCATTTCCGCCGCAAGATGGCGCTGATGCACAAAGCCGTTGCCGATATTCACGTAATCACCTTCGCGTGCCTGCACCGCCACGCCGGCGTTCAGAGGCAGGACATCGCGCATCGGCGTTTTAAGATCCGCGCCGGAAAACACCGGCGCCATCAGTGCCGAGACCCGCGCCTGTGCCGCAAAGGGCGCGGTCAAAGCGTCTTCTTTTATGTAGCCGACATACTGATCATTGCCCGCCTGCCCCCAGGCCCAGCCATTCGCTCGGTCATACACGGTGAAGCTTTCGCCATGAAGCAGTTCACTGTCCTGCGCCGCATCGTCCGAGGGGCGCACCCGCAAGGAAGCGCGGCCGACATGAACAGAGAATTTCTCGCCGTCCACGAAACGCGGCGCATCGACCTGGCCCTTGAGATGCGATGCCGCCAGATCGGCCCGCACCGGGGTCACTCTCTTATCGGCCATAGCGTTCTTTCAGCAGCGCATACAAAGCCCGCGCGCTGTTGGCTTCGCCGCCGATGGGGCGCCCCGGACGGGCCCGGTCGATCCAGGCGGGAATGTCCAGATGCACCCAGCTTCTGGTTTTACCGACAAAGCGACCCAGGAACAGGGCGGCGGTGATCGCGCCGGCAAAGCTATAGGCGGGGTTGTTGTTGAGGTCGGCGACGCGGCTGGAGATCGTGTCTTCATAGCCGCGCCACAGGGGCAGCCGCCACACCGGATCCTGCACCGCCTTGCCGATGCGGGCCAGATCGGCGGCCAGCTGTTCGTCGTCCGTGAAGAAGGGCGGCAGCTCCATGCCGGTCGCCGCCCGCGCCGCGCCGGTCAATGTCGCAATGTCGATCAGCAGTTCAGGCGCTTCATCATCGGCATCGCTCAGCGCATCGGCCAGCACCAACCGGCCTTCGGCATCGGTGTTGCCGATCTCCACGCTCAGGCCCTTGCGGCTGGTGAAGACGTCGCCGGGCCGCATGGCCTTGCCGGACACCGAATTCTCCACCGCCGGGATCAGCACGCGCAGGCGCAGTTTCAGTTTGGCACTCATCACCATGCCCGCCACGGCCAAGGCACAGGCCGCTCCGCCCATGTCCTTCTTCATGATCAGCATCGCGGCGGAGGGCTTGAGGTCATAGCCGCCGCTGTCGAAGCACACGCCCTTGCCCACCAGCGTCACGCGCGGCGCACCGGGCTTGCCCCAGACGAACTCTATCAACCGGGGGCTGCGGTCCGAGCCCTGCCCCACCGCCGCGATCAGCGGATAGTTTTTCGTCAGGGCCGCGCCGCTGACCACCGACACTTTCGCGCCATGCTGCTTGGCCAGCGCGCGTGCGGCGGCTTCCAGTTCGGCGGGGCCCATGTCATTGGCAGGCGTGTTGATCAGATCGCGGGCGAGAAAAAGATTCTCGGCGATGCGTGACACCTCTTCGCCGTCCACGCCCTCGGGCAGAACCAGCCGCGCCTTGCGCACCGCCACCTTCCTGTAGCGCGCAAAGCCATAACCGCCCATCGTCCAGGCCAGCGCGCCCATTGTGCCGCCGCAAAAGTCCGGCACCTCGCCCAGCCGGTAAACACCGGCAGGCAGCTTCTCGGCCGCCGCCGCCAGGGCAAAGGCATCCGAGGTATCGCCAAGGCCCAGCACCCAGGCGGCAATGCCGCCGCGCGCGTCTGGCAGCGCGGCCAGCGCGCCAAGGGCGCCGGCAAAGCCCGATGCGCTCACCAACCCGGCGCGCTTCTGCCGGGCCAGCCAGGCTTTGGCGTCCTTCGCCCGCACCGCGTGCAGCGGAACCGCGTTTTTTGCGCTGTTTGCAAGGCTTGAATGCATGAAAGGACCTTACGCTTTGCCGGGCGCGACTCTATGAATCGTGGGCGTTCCCCGCAAGGAGCAGGACATGGCCTATACGCTGGTGGTGGGCACAAGACAGTGGTCGAGCTGGAGCCTGCGCCCCTTCCTGGCGCTCAGCGCCATCGGCGTCCCGTTCGAGACGGTGGTGATCCGGCTGCGCGTCAGGCCGCCCGAGCCGGTGACGACCAAGGACCAGATTCTCAAACATTCCCCGGCCGGCAAGGTGCCGGTGCTCAAGATCGAAGAACAGGGCAAGACGCTGACGGTATGGGACAGCCTGGCGATCTGCGAGACTTTGGCGGAGCGCCATCCCCAGGCCAGGCTCTGGCCCGTTGATGCGGCCGCGCGGGCGGGCGCGCGCAGCCTGTCGAGCGAGATGCATTCCGGCTTTCCCGATCTGCGCGACCAGTTGCCGATGGAATTCACCAGCAAACTGCCGCTGCCGGAACTGCGGGACGATACGCAAAAACAGATCGCCCGCATCAACGCCGCCTGGTCCGAGGCGCTGGATCAATACCAAGGCGATTTCCTGTTCGGGCATTTCACCATAGCCGACTGCATGCATGCACCGGTGGTGTCGCGCTTCGACACCTATGGCGTGGCAGTGCCGCCGCCGGTGCGCCGCTATATGGACCACATCCTGGCGCTGCCGGCGATGGCGGCCTGGCGCAAGGGCGCGGAAGAAGAAGTCGCGGCGGGTATTGCCTAAGGAAGAACGCCGGCTTCGCGGTAGAATCGCGCCGCGCCGGAATGCAGCGGCGCCGGCGGATCTGCCGCCGCCTGATACAGGCTGATCTGTCCCGCACCGTGATGGCCGGCCGCAAGCGGCGCGCGGTTGACGGGATGAAACAGCGCCCGCGTGATGCCATAGATCAAGGGATCGGGTTCGCCGTCGCGCGTCACCCAATAAGCGCGCGCGCCCACCGTCTCCACCGCGCCGATGCGCGGATAAAGCCCGGCGGGTATCAGCGTGGCGCGCAGCTGGGGCACCTGCTTGAGCAGCCGCTCGCGTCCATCGCCATCCAGCGGCACCAGCCGCGCCAGATTCTGGCCGATCAGGTCATGCACCGAATCCAGCGGCGCGGCGGTCATGGTGAAGAAGGCATCGATCTTGCCCTCGCGCAACAGCTGCGCGGCATTGCCGGTTTCGAACGGCACCACCCGCACCCGGTACACGCGATAGGCCGCCAGGATGGCCCGGGTTCGCATGACGGCGCCGGTATTCTCCATCCCGCCCAGCATTACCCGCTTACCGCGCAGATCGGCGATGGAATGAATGTCGGACTTCGCCGCCGCCACCAGATGCACCTGTTCGTCGAACAAAGAAGCGATGATGCGCAAATGCGTGGCCTTGCCGCTGCGGCGGAAAACGCCCTGGCCATTGACGGCGGCCGCGATCACATCGCCTTCCGACAGGCCGGAATCCACCAGGCCCTGATTGACGCTGCGCAGATTGTCGGTGGCGCCTTCGCTGGTGCGGGCCGACAGGATCACGCCCGCGGGGCCGCACACGGTCGCGGTTTCGCAGCGGCCCATGCCGGGGGGATGGCTGATGATGCCCGCAATCGCCTGGCCCACCGGGAAATAGAGACTTCCGGTCGAGCCGGTGGCGATCTGGAAGGAAACGCGGGAGGAACCCGGCTCCGGTCCCAGATTGCCGCCCCACAGCCACAAGCCCATCACCGTCAGGATAAATCCGGCAAGGGCGAGAAAGGCGGCGATGCGCTGGGACATGCGGGGAATAGTTAACCCTTTATTGCGTCAGGAGTGAGGCTGTTAACAATGCCGCGCTCGCCGATCCTTACTTCTATATGAGCCAACATACTTAAGGGTTTGTTGACCGGGGTACTGGCAAAGTTTCGCCAGCGTTTCTTGAAGGCTGCCCCCCATGGCTTACACGCACTCCCGTTTTGGCTCCACGCTGGCACTCCTGCTTCTGGGCTGCACCGCATTTGGCGGTACGGCACAGGCTGGATGGTTGTTCGGCGAATCCAAAAAGGAAGCCAAGAAGGAATCCAATACCGAATCGGTGAAGGCCGGCACCACGGTACAGCCGGCCGAGACTCTGGACGGCAGCATTCGCCAGGCCCAGCTTCTGCGCGTGGACGGCAATCATTCCGAGGCCATCCGCCATCTGTCGCAGCTGATGATGGTCGCCTCCGACGATCCCCGCGTGATCAATGAATATGGCAAGACGCTGGCCGCCATGGGCCGCGCCTCCGAAGCCGTGAACTTCCTCTCCCGCGCCCAGCAACTGCAGCCGGGCGACTGGACGGTCTATTCGGCGCTGGGCGTGGCCTACGACCAGATGGGCAAGCAGCAGGAGGCAAAGAACGCCTATGAACAGGCGCTGGCGCTGAAGCCGGGCGAACCCAGCGTGCTGAACAATTATGCCCTGTCGCGCATGCTGGCCAACGATCCGGAAGGGGCCAAAAATCTGGTCGCCCGCGCCGAAATCGCGGGAGGCGCCTCCGACCCCAAGATCGCGCGCAACATCGCCATGATCCGCGAAGTGGCGCCCGATACCGCAAAGACCGACTATGCCGTGACAACGCCGGCGCCCTCGCCGGTGCCGCGCACCGCCGTCGCTGCCGCGCCCCTGCCTGCGGCGGCCCAGCCTGCAGCGGCCCAGCCTGCAGCACCAGTGCGCAACCCGCAGCCGCAGCGCACCGCCAATGCCGCGCCGCCCACGCCCGCGCCGTTCGTCAATCTGCCGACCCCGCCCGCACCCGCTCCGGTCAACACGGTGATCGAAGCCCAGCCGCAGATAGCCCGGACCATGACACCCGCGCCGCAAGGCGTGGTGATGCAGCGCGTGCCGTTCGATCCTCTGGCCGGTCCCGTTGCCGTCGCCATTCCCAAGCCGCCGGTCGCCACCCGCGCGCCCCGTTCGCTGACGCCCGCTCCCAGGCCGGATGTCGCCCGCGCCCAGGAGCCGGCCACGCCCGCTCAGGTCAAGGCCGCCGCGGCGCCTGTTCCGGCCGCCAAGGCGGAAGCGCCCCGCAAAACTGCTGCCACCACGGCCCAGGACCTGCATGCCAGGGCCGAAGCCATCGCCAAGCAGATGGAAGCCGAAAAGACCCGAAACGCCCA
Source organism: Micropepsales bacterium (assembly GCA_038256475.1). Taxonomy (GTDB): domain Bacteria; phylum Pseudomonadota; class Alphaproteobacteria; order Micropepsales; family Micropepsaceae; genus Rhizomicrobium. The sequence goes on from JBBSKJ010000037.1 coordinate 11,482, forward strand.
AGCCGCTGCCAAGACCGCTGCCGCCAAGCCGGCGCCCAAACCGGCTCAGCCCGCGCCGGCGAAAGCCGCTGCCAAGCCCGCGCCGGCCAAGGCGACGGCCACCGCCGCCAAGGATACGGTGCCGGCCCTGCGCCTCAGCGCCAACGCTTTCTAAGAAACCCCTCCGGTTTCAGCTTTCGCTCAAGCGGCTACACCGCTTTCGCACACTGAAACCACCTCCCCTTTCATGCGCTACGCGCAAAGGGGAGGCGGACCTGAAATAATGAAAAAGGCGCGGATCACTCCGCGCCTTTTTCTTTGCACTTTTTCTCGCGCCAATCGCAATTTTCTCTGACTCACTGTCCGCTTTGCGCCAAAGCGACCCATCACTTCGGTGGTGATGCCCGCGATGCCATTGATCAGAAATTCCCCCGCGTGTTACGACTTTGGCGTTCTGAGATGGGGTATCCAGGATGGACCGTCGCCATTTGTTGAAGAACTCGCTCGCCTTTGGCGGGCTTGTCAGTATGGGCGCCGCTCTACCCCAAACCGCAACAGCTCAGACCGCACGCGTGCCTCTGATGGACC
>JBBSKJ010000038.1:0-12045 GCA_038256475.1 Micropepsales bacterium
CCGAAAGGCAAACGAAATGGTCCGGTGGACCATTTCGAGCGACGAACGCCCGGAGCGCAAGCGAAGGGCCCGCAGCGCCGGGCTGACGCGCCGCAACATTGACAGCCGGTTTTCGGCAGGTTCCAGTCCGTTCCAGAACAACAATGCTGGGAGGACTTCATGCCTTTTGATCTGTCACGTCGCGCCCTGGTCGCGGGCGCCGCCGCCATGCTGCCCACACTGGCCTTCGCGCAAGGCAAGCCGCCGGCGCCGGGCACATCGGTGCTGACGGGCCGCGTCTACGGCCCCGATGCGCCGCCGATCAACTATCCCGACCCCGATGTGCTGATCGTCTCGCCGGAAGGCGCGCGCTGTTTCATCGGCCATTCCAACATCGTGCGCGTGGGCACCGGCATGGTTTGGGCGGAAGGCCCGGCCTGGAGCAACCAGGGCCAGTATGTGGTGTGGAGCGACGTCACCGGCGACGTGCAGTATCGCTATATCTGGGAGACCGGCCAGATCACGCCCTTCCGCCGCCCCTCCTACAATTCCAACGGCAACACCTTCGACTTCCAGGGCCGCCAGATTTCGGCGCAGCATTTCCTGCGCCGCGTGGTGCGCTTCGAGCATGACGGCACGCTGACAGTGATCGCCGACAGCTATAACGGCCAGCCGCTCAACTCGCCCAACGACATGGCCGTGCACAGGGACGGCAGCATCTGGTTCACCGATCCCTATTACGGTGGACAATTGTCGGAAGGCCACCCCGATGACGGCCCTGGCCCGTTCACCGATGGCGTCGCCAACGGCAATATCGGCAACGGCATGCTGGGTGTGATCGGTTCGAAGAAACAGGTACTTCCGCCGGCGGTCTATCGCGTCGATCCGTCAGGGCGTATCGACAGGGTGCTGGAAGGCAATCCCAAGCTGGTGCCCAACGGCATCGCCTTCTCGCCCGACTACAGCAAGGTCTATCTGTGCTGGGGCCGCGAACTGGCGGTCGCCGATGTGCAGGGCGAGAAGCTCGCCAATGTGCGCACCTTCACCGACTGCATGGTGGACGGCGTGAAATGCGGTCCTGACGGCCACCGGGTGGACGCCTATGGCAATGTCTGGTCCGGCTCCACCGCGCCCCTGGGCTATGCCGGCGTCACGGTGTGGAACCCGCAAGGCAAGCTGATCGGCCGCGTCCGCACCCCTGAGACGGTGGGCAATGTCTGCTTCTGCGGGCCCAAGCGCGACTTCCTGTTCATGGCCGGATCCCAGTCCGCCTATCTGTTGCGGGTGGGCGTGCAGGGGGCGGCGATTGGGTGAGGAGCGGCGCGCGTAGCGCGTGAGCAGGTCCGGTGGACCTGCGAGAGCGAGGAACGGTCCGTAGCGACAGCGTACGGACGGCCAGGGCGAGGCGCCGGGCGAAACACCGGCCCAGGGAGCGCAAAGGCGCTCCCTGCCGTCCCGATTGACTGATCACAGCCCTGCAAAATCATCCGTTTACGGAGCGGCATGGGGCACTTAAGGTGGGGTGGAAGTTCCCTTCCGAAAGTTCCCCATGCCCAAACTGCCCGACGCATCCGCCTCCGCCATCAAGGCCCGTGAGGCCCTGACCAAGATCTACAAGGCCTCCAAGCCCAAGGAAGCCCCTCCCGCCCCGCCCAAGCCGCGGATCGCCAAGGGCCGATAGGCTCAATCCAAGAAGGGTCGATAGGCCCACCAAAAAGGGCGACAGGCTGTTAAGGCTGACGCCAAAAACAAACGGCCCGCCGGTCACCCGGCGGGCCGTTTCATTTTCACAAGCTCGAAGATTACTGCGTCAGGCCGGTCGACACGGTGTCAAAAGCGGTCGACAGCTTGGTGCCCACCGCGGTGACGCCGCTGATGATGGCGACGGCGATCAGGGCGGCGATCAGGCCATATTCGATGGCCGTGGCACCGCTTTCATTGGCAATGAAGTTCTGGATCAGTTTGCGCATGCGATTGCCTCAAAATGGGACAGTCGCGGTGTAGCGCGCCAAAAGGCGGATACTAACGGTTACATGCTTTTACGCTTAACAGGCGCGCTTAACGGGCAGCGTTAAAGTAACACCTGTTAATGCGCACAGATTAATTTCCCATCCCGATTAATTTTTCAGCCCCAGCTTTTCCGCCAGATAGACAAAGGACAGGCCCCACATTTCGGCGGCCTGGCGGTGATCGGCAGCGGCGCTGTGGCCGCCATCGGTATTTTCGTAGAACCAGACCTCATGGCCCTGCTCCATCATCCGCGCCGCCATCTTGCGGGCATGCACGGGCGTCACGCGATCATCGCTGGTGGCGGTGACGAAAAACACCGGCGGATATTTCACGCCCGTTTTCACATTCTGGTACGGCGAATAGGTCAGGATGTAATCGCGCTCCGCCGGGATCGCCGGATCGCCATACTCGCCCACCCAGCTCGCGCCCGCGCCGATACGGGTATAGGCGATCATGTCGATCAGCGGCACCTGGCAGACCACCGCGCCGAACAGGTCGGGACGTTGCACCATCACGGTGGAGACCAGCAGGCCCCCATTGGAGCCGCCCAGGATGCCCAACTGTTTGGGCGTGGTCAGGCCCCGGCGCTGCAGATCCTCAGCCACAGCCGCGAAGTCGTCATAGGCGCGCTGGCGCTTGGTCTTGAGGGCCGCGTCATGCCAGGCCGGGCCGAACTCGCCGCCGCCCCGGATATTGGCCACCACATAGATGCCGCCATGGCTCAGCCATAGCCGCCCGAAATTGGCGCTGTAGCTGGGGGTCAGGGAAATCTCGAAGCCGCCATAGCCATACAGGACCGTGGGCGCGGGCCCGGCGAGATTTTTGGGCCGGGTCACAAAGTATGGAATTTTGGTGCCGTCTTTCGAGGTCGCCTCGAACTGTTCGGTGACCATGCCGGAAGCGTCAAACCGTGCCGGCAGCGATTTGATCGGTTTGGGTGCGTCATTGCCCGCATCAAAATAGAGCGTGGTCGGCGTCAGGTAATTCTGGAAGCTGAACATAACCTCGGGGCCATCCTCATTGGCCGAGACGATATTGGCGGTTCCGTTTGCCGGCAGCGCCAGCACCTTGTTGCTCCAACCTTTTCCATTCGTCGTAAAGACATGCAACGCGCCGGTGACATTGCTGGTGATGGCGGCATAGAGCTTGTCACGCCCAGCCTCGACCACCTCGATGCTCTGGCGCGCAGTGGGCGCGAAGATGGTCTGCGGCCTTTGCCCGTCGCGGAACGCCACCAGCGTTCCCCTGGGGAATTTCGCGCCGTCTTTCTCGTAATCCTGGCGCAGCACCGCGATCAACGCCCCGTCGATCATGGTCTTCACGTCGGCCGAGAGCGGCATGTCGAGCTTGCGCGCGGTTATTGTGTTTCCTGGGCCGCCTTCAACCGCGAAATATTCGCTTTCGAAAAAGCTCACCGCCCGCACCACAAAGGGAAAACTGCCCTCCTTGGTGTGGAACACCATGGGCGCCACCAGCACGTCTTCCCTGGTGCCTTCGAACACAAGGGGGGCTGAGGCGATCGGCGTGCCGCGCTTCCACAGTTTCACCGTGCGGGCATAGCCGGAATTGGTCTCGCCATCTTTCGCCGTGCCGAACAGGATGGTGTCGCCATCCAGATAGTCGAGATTGACCTTGGCCTCGGGCAGCGAAAAACCGCCCTGTATCAGCATCATGGTGGCCAGATCATATTCGCGCGTCACCACGGCGTCGCCGCCGCCGCGCGACAGCCGGATCAGGCAGCGTGTTTCACCCGGTGCGCAGCCCGCGCCCTTGAACACCCAATTTTCCTTTTCGTCCCGTGCCACCGCATCCACATCCAGCAGGACCTGCCAGTTCGGGCTGGCCTTCTGGTAATCGGCGATGCTGGTCCGGCGCCACAGGCCCTTGGGGTTCTTGGCGTCCTGCCAGAAATTATAGACGTTGCGGCCGCGCAGGGCTCCCATCGGAATGCGGTCCGTGGCGTCCAGCACTTCCAGGACGGAGTCGTAATTCTTCTGGTAACGCGGATCGGCCTTCAGGGGGCTGAGAGACTTGGCGTTCTGTTCCTTCGCCCAGGCCAGCGGCTTTGCGCCATGCACCTCTTCCAGCCAGACATAGGGATCATCCACGGCATAGGCTCCCGAAGCGAGAACGGAACCGAGCAGCAGGGCAAACAGGCTCAATTTCGCGCGCATTGCATCATCCAATATTCGATGGGGCAGGATGGAAATATTCGCAGGCCAAGTCCATGGAAAAAGCCGGACCGGCCCACTATAACCCCCGCCATGACCGCATTCCTGAAAATGCACGGCCTGGGCAATGATTTCGTGGTGTTCGACGCCCGCGACACCGCCTTCGCGCTGACCGGCGACCAGGCCAAAAAGATCGCCGACCGCCATTTCGGCATCGGCTGCGACACGGTGGTGGTGATCCGCCCCGGCGGCGCGGCGGCCGACGCCGCCCTGCTGTTCTACAATGCCGATGGCGCACAAGCGGAAAGCTGCGGCAACGCCACGCGCTGCGTGGCGCGCTTGCTGATGGATGAGCGCGGCTTGGCGCGGGTCAAGATTTCCACCAAGGGCGGCATGCTGGTGTGCAGCGATGCCGGCAAGGGCCTGGTGACGCTGGACATGGGCGAGCCCAGGCTGGACTGGGGCGATGTCCCGATGATCAAGCCGGTCGATACCAGCAACTTCGCCCTGGACATTGGCGGCACGGAAATTCCGGCCAGCGCCAACTCGATGGGCAACCCCCATTGCATCCTGTTCGTGCCCGATGCCGCCAAGGCCCCGGTCGCCGCGCTGGGCCCCAAGATCGAGACCCTGCCGCTGTTTCCCAACCGGGTGAATGTCGAATTCGCGCAAGTACTGGACCGGGCGCGCATCCGCATGCGGGTGTGGGAGCGCGGTGTCGGCATCACCCTGGCTTGCGGCACCGGCGCCTGCGCCACGGCTGTGGCGGCGGTGCGACGTGGCCTGACCGACCGCAAGGTCGAACTGATCCTGGACGGCGGCTCGCTGTTCATCGAGTGGCGCGAGGACGACAACCATGTGCTGATGACCGGCCCCGCCGCCTTTCCCTTCCGCGGCCGCGTCGATCTGGACAAGTTATGACGCTGGACGTCGTCACGTTTGGCTGCCGCCTCAATGCCTATGAGAGCGAAGCGATCCGCCTGCGCGCCGGCGAGGCGCAGCTGCAGGGCGCCGTGGTGGTCAATACCTGCGCGGTGACATCCGAAGCGGTGCGCCAGTCGCGCCAGACCATCCGCAAGCTCAAGCGCGAAAATCCCGCCCGGCGCATTCTGGTCACCGGCTGCGCCGCGCAAGTTCAGCCCCAGACCTATGCCGCCATGGCCGAAGTCGACGGCGTCTTGGGCAATGCCGAAAAACTGACGGCCCAGGCCTATGCCGATTTCGGAACCGGACAGAGCGAGAAAATCCGCGTCAACGACATCATGAGCATCCGCGAAACCGCCGGCCAGATGGTGGATCATTTCGAAGGCCATACCCGGGCCTTCCTGCAGGTGCAGAATGGCTGCGACCATCGCTGCACCTTCTGCATAATCCCGTATGGCCGGGGCAATTCGCGCAGCGTGCCGCTGGGCGCGGTGGTCCAGGAAGCCCGCAGGCTGGTGGAAAAAGGCTTTGCCGAGATCGTGCTGACGGGGGTTGACCTGACCTCCTATGGCGCGGACCTGCCGGGCGCGCCAAGCCTGGGCGCACTGGTGGAAAAGATTCTCAAACTGGTCCCGGAGCTGGACCGCCTGCGTCTCTCCTCCATCGATTCCATCGAGGCCGATGCGACACTGATGCGGATGATCGCCGAGGAAGTACGGCTGATGCCGCATTTCCATCTTTCGGTACAGTCAGGCGACGACATGATCCTCAAGCGCATGAAGCGCCGCCACAGCCGCGCCGATACGATCGAATTTTGCGAGTCTGTTCGCCGCTATCGTCCCGAGGCCGCCTTTGGCGCGGATTTCATTGCCGGCTTTCCCACCGAAAACGATGCCATGTTCGAAAACAGCCTGAAGCTGGTGGACGAAGCCGGCCTGTCATCGTTGCACGTCTTCCCTTATTCCCCTCGCCCCGGCACGCCCGCCGCGCGGCTGCCGCGACTGGCCGGCGGGATCGTGCGCGAACGCGCTGCCCGGCTGCGCCAGAAGGGCGAGACCGCTCTGGCGGCCCGGCTGGAGGGCATGACCGGCAGCGTCCAGACCGTCCTGACCGAACGCGCACGCCTCGGCCGCACCCCCTGCTTCACCCCGGTGTTGCTGGACGGGCCGCATGTCCCCGGCACAATGCGCCAAGTGACCATCACCGGCCGCAGCAATGCGCAGCTGACAGGCGCGCTGCAATGAGAACATTCGGCGAAGCCCCGCCGCCGCCCGGATTTTTGGAGCGGCTCAAGACCAGCCTGTCCAAGACCGGCCTGGGCGAGATACTGACCAAGAAGAAGCTGGATGCCGCCGCCATCGCCGAACTGGAAGAAGCGCTGATCCGCGCCGACATGGGCACTGTCCAGGCCAAAACCATCACCGCCGCCGTCGCCAAAAACCGTTACGACGCGGAAATTTCGGAAATCGAGCTGCGCGCCGTTCTGGCGCGCGAGATTGCCGCCATTCTCGCCCCCATCCAGAAGCCGTTGGTGATGGATGACAGCAAGAAGCCCTTCGTGATCCTGGTGGCCGGGGTCAACGGCACCGGCAAGACCACCACCATCGGCAAGATGGCCAAGCGCCTGGCCGAGGAAGGCGCGAAAGTGACCGTGGCGGCGGGCGACACCTTCCGCGCCGCGGCCATCGAGCAGCTCAAGGTGTGGGCCGAGCGCGCCAGGGCGCAGTTCGTCGCCACCAAGGCCGGCGGCGACGCGGCGGGGCTGGCATATGAGGCGCTGGAAAAGGCGCGCGCCAATGGCAGCGACATTCTTTTGATCGATACGGCGGGGCGGCTGCAGAACAAGGCCGGGCTGATGGCCGAGCTGGAAAAGATAGCCCGGGTGATCAAGAAACTGGACCCTTCCGCCCCCCATGCCGTGCTGCTGGTGCTGGACGCCACCACCGGCCAGAACGCCCTCAGCCAGGTGGAGGCCTTTGGTGCTGCCGTGCCCCTGACCGGCCTGGTCATGACCAAGCTGGACGGAACGGCGCGGGGCGGCATCCTGGTGGCGCTGGCGGCCCGTTTTGGCCTGCCGGTGCACTATATAGGGGTGGGCGAAGGTGAGGACGACCTGCAGCCCTTTGTGGCCGGTGATTTCGCAAACGCGCTGGTGGGCGCAGGAGAACAAAAATGAACCCGCAGCTGCGCAAACTGATCCTGGACCTGGGACCCCTGCTCATTTTTTTTGCAGCCTTCAAGTATCTGGGAATTTTCCCCGCCACCGCCGCCTTCATGGTCGCCGTGCTGGTGGCGCTGGCCATCGGCTATGTGCTGGAGAAAAAGCTGTCGCCCATGCCGATCTTCACCGCCGTGCTGGTGGTGATCTTTGGCGGGCTCACCCTGTATCTGCAGAACGATCTTTTCATCAAGATGAAGCCCACCGTCCTCTATGCCTTCTTCGGCGCGTTGCTGCTGGGCGGACTGCGCTTCAACCGTTTGTTCATCAAGTATGTTTTCGGCCAGGCCTTTGAGCTGACGGATACGGGCTGGATAAAGCTGACAGTACGCTGGGGGATCTTCTTCCTTGTGCTGGCCGCGCTCAATGAAGCGGTATGGCGCACGACCAGCACCGAGACCTGGGTGGCCTTCAAGGTCTGGGGCATCATCCCCCTTCTATTCCTGTTCGCGCTCGCACAGACCCCGCTGGTGATGAGACATCAGGCCGGTGACAAAAACGCGCAACAATAGTGCGCTTTGCGTGCATCAGGATGAGCAGCGCGGACTATCTCGTTGGCGCACCCCGCGAATTTGATGTGGCCCTGCGTGCGCCGGCTACCACGCATGGTGGGGTGCGTGATGCAACCCACGCAAAGCTTTCGTCAAATTGCAGACAGCCCGATGGCCAACCGGAACCACACGCACTTTGCAATATGAGAACAGAAAAATTTTGCGCATGGACATCGGCGCGCAAAACCGTTTTAACTGCCCGTCCGGAGCGCAGGCTTACCGTTCATGTAACCCGAATGCGGGACGTCGGATCGAGCGCACCGCGAAGTGTATCGCGAAAATATCAGGGGTCATGGGATGATGAAGGGGCAGCGCAGAGCGGGAAATGGTTTCGACCTTTCCGAAGCGCCGTCCCACCTCATTCGCCGTTGCCAGCAATTCTATGGCGACCTTTATGCGCGCGAAGCCGGCGGCAAGGAACTGACCAAGCAGCAGTTCATACTGTTGTGTGCGCTGGAACAGAATGACGGCACCAGCCAGACCGCATTGGTGGAGATCACCGGCATCGACCGTTCGACGCTGGCCGAAATGGTGCGACGGATGCTGGAAAAGGGTCTGCTGTCGCGCGAACGCACCGAGGAAGACCAGCGGGCCAATGCCGTGGCCATCAGCCCGGCCGGCCGCAAGGCCCTTCGCGGCGCCCGCAATGCCGCCGACCGCGCCGAACGGGCGTTGCTCGAAGCCCTGCCGATCCCCGACCGCCAGAAATTCGTCAAAGCCCTGTCCCAGATCGCCCAGGCTGCCGAGCAGCTGGATGGCGACGGCACCGGCCCCCGTCCCCGCCGCAATCTGCGGCGTCGCAAATTGGGTGGGTGAGGAGCGTTTTGCCTGAAAGGCAAACATGACGGTCGGTGGACCGTCATGAGCGACGAACGCGCCGAGCTTGGCGAGGCGCCGGGCGAGCGCCGCCAAGGCCGTAGCTTCAATCTTAGATAACGATATTGACGTGCTGACCCAGGCGCACGCCGCCATTTTGTATCGGCGGCTGTGCGGGCGCGGCCTGTACCGGAGCAGCGGTCTGCTTCAGCGGCAACGGCGAGAAACTGACTTCGGCGGGAGCAGCCTGACCAAGCGCCGCGGCGAAGTTCGCCTTGGATGTCTGCTGGGGCGTCTGCTGGGCTTGCTGCGGCACATTCAGGCGGGTCCGCGCCTCGCGGGCGGCCTGTTGGGCGGCAATCAGGGTGGCACTGACCTGCATGCCCCGACCCTCGCAAAACAGGGTTAGGAAAGTCCTAACGCCTGGCGATCAGGATTGGCCATCACGGATTGGCCATCACGGATTGGCTTGGGCGAGACGGATGGCCGGGATCAGCTGCTGCTCCAGCACTTCGTCGGTGATCGGGCCGACATATTTGAACCGCATGATGCCCTTGCCATCCACCACATAGGTTTCCGGCACGCCATAAACGCCCCATTCGATGGAGGCGCGGCCGTCAATATCCTGGGCGATCTTGTCGAAGGGATCGCCAACTTCATCCAGGAAGGCGCGGGCGGCTTCGGGCTTGTCCTTCTGCACCAGGCCATACATGGCAATACCCGGCACCTTGGCCAGGGCGGCCAGCTGGGGCGCCTCGACGCGGCAGGGCGCGCACCATGAGGCAAAGACATTGACCACGCTGACATGACCCGCCGCCAGATCGGCGGGGGTGAAGGTGGGACTGCGCGCGTCCAGCGGCGGCAGCACCAGCCGGGGCACCGGCTTGTTGAGCAGGGCCGAGGGGATCACGCGCGGCGGCGGCGACCACAGGCTGCGGAACAGGAAAAAGGCCAGCAGCGCAAATCCCAGGACCGGCAGAATATAGATCCAGCGCCGCATCATTTCTCTTTCGAACTTTCCAGCGCCGCCAGTTTCGCCCTGGCCCGGCGCCATGCCGCCACCGTCCAGATCGTCGCCACGCTCAGGGCGAGTGCCGAGACGCCATAGGCGGGCCAGATGAAAGCGCCGTAAGGACTCATGTCGAAACTCACGATGCTGCTCCCTGCATCAGGTTGCGGGCCCGGCGTTCCAGGATGGCGGTGCGGATGCGGATCATCCAGAGGGTGAGGAACAGCAGGAAATAGGCCAACATCATGGTCAGAAACGCCGGCACATAGACTGCCGCCAGCTTTCCGGTGGTGATGGTCTCGCCCTGATGCAGCGTGTTCCACCATTCCACCGAGAATTTGATGATCGGAATATTGACCGCGCCGACCAGCGCCAGGATGGCGGCGGCCCGCGCCGCCTTGATCTCATCCTCGATCGCGCTCCACAGCGCCATATAGCCCAGATAGATGAACAGCAGCAGCAGGAAGCTGGTCAGGCGCGCGTCCCACACCCAATAGGTGCCCCACATCGGCTTGCCCCACAGCGCGCCGGTGATCAGGCCCATCACCGTGAACATCGCACCCAGGGGCGCGGCGGCACGGGCGGCGGTGTCGGACAAGGGATGGCGCCACACCAGCGACAGCAGCGAACAGACCGCGATGGAGGAATAGGCGACCATCGCCATGATGGCGGCGGGAACATGGATGAACAGGATCGTGATGGTGGCGCCCTGCTGATAATCGGGCGGTACGCTGAAGCTGAAATAGAGGCCCGATATCAGCGCCAGCGCGGCGCCGATGGCGGTGAAAGGCAGCACCGCGCCCGACAGGCGCATGAAATTGTGCGGATTGGCGTAGCGAAACAGGAACTGCATCTAACCACCCAGGTTCAGGCGGACGCTGGCGGCCGCCGCGAAAGGACTTAGCAGCACCGCAGCCAAGGCAAAAGCCGCCAAAAGCCCCAGGGCCCCACCACCGCTCATGCCGTCCAGCACCAGGGACACCGCGCCCGCCCCGAAAATCACCACCGGGGCCAGCAGAGGCAGGATGATCAGGGGCAGGATCAGCCCACCGCGCTTCAGGGACAGGGTCAGGCTGGCGCCTATGGCCCCCACCGCGCTCACGGCGGGGGTGCCGATCAAGAGCGACAGGAACAGCGTCAGGGTCGGCGCGACATCGAGATTGAACAGCAATGCCAGCAGCGGCGACAGCAAGGTGAGCGGCAGGCCGGTGGAAAGCCAGTGCGCCAAAATTTTGGCCAGCGCCACCGCTTCCAGCGCCAGCGGCGACAAAGCGATGACTTCCAGGCTGCCGTCTTCGAAGTCGCCCTGGAACAGCCGATCGAGCGACAGCAGCGCAGCCAGCACCGCGGCCACCCATAAAACGCCGCCCGCCACCCGCGCCAGCAGCTTCAAGTCCGCGCCTACGCCCAGCGGCACCAGCGTGGCCACCAGCGCGAAGAAGGACAGCGCCAGCGCCGCGCCGCCGCCGCTGCGGGCCGCCAGGCGCAGGTCACGCACGAGCAGGGTAGCAAAGGGGCTCACAGCTTCAGGCTTTCATTGCCGAGGCCCAAGGGATCATGCGTGGCGGCGATGATGATGCCGCCATGACCACAATGGCGCGCCATCAGTTGCGCGATCAGCGCCTGCCCGGCGGTATCCAGCGCTGCGAAAGGTTCGTCCAGAAGCCATACCGGGCGCTCGCTGACCAGGAGCCGCGCCAGCGCCAGCCGCCGCCGCTGGCCGGCGGACAAATAGCGGCAGGGCAGTTCGGCCTGCCGCGCCAGTCCCACGCGCTCCAGCGCCGCCCCATCGGCGCTGCGACCGTAGAGGCGGGCAAAAAAATCGAGCTGCTCGCGCACGGTCAGCTGCGGCTTGAGGCCATCATGATGGCCCAGCCAGCCAATGGCCTTGCCCCGCTCTTCGGCGTCGTCGCTTTCGGTCTGTGCGGATTTCAAAACGATGCGACCCGCGGCCGGGGCGAGAAAGCCCGCAATCATCCTGAGCAACGATGTTTTTCCAGCGCCGTTGGCGCCCTCAACCGCCAGCGCCTGCCCGGCGCTGACGCGAAACGACAGGCCGTCGAACAGCCTCCTGTCGCCGCGCGTGCAGGCGAGTTTTTCGGCGGTGAGGGATGAGATCATGCGGGGAAACTAACGGCTCCGATGCCGCTAGTACATGTGCTGACCGCCGTTAATCGACATCGTGCTTCCGGTAATAAAGCCGCCCTCGTCCGCCACGAGAAACAACACGCCGCGCGCGATTTCAGACGCCTTGCCGAGCCGCCCCACCGGAATGCGCGCCACGATCTTGGCCAGCACTTCGGCCGGCACCGCCGCCACCATGTCGGTGTCGATGTAACCGGGCGCGATGGCGTTGACGGTGATGCC
>JBBSKJ010000039.1:0-11974 GCA_038256475.1 Micropepsales bacterium
ATTTGGGATTGCCGCTGGCGTCGAACAGGCCCCAATAGGCGCCGACCGCGCCCTCGCCCTGGTTCTTCCACGGCTGGTCATAGGCTTCGAACAGGTAATAGTCCCAACCCTTTTCCTGCGCGAACTGCACAAAGCCGCGCAGGAAATAGCCTTCATTGGCGGCGGTGGCTTCGGCGCGGCCGCGGGTGCGCCCCTCCGACGGCCAGCCCGCCTCGCCCACCACGATCTGCTTGTCGGGGAATTCGCCCTGGATGTGGTTGTAGAAGCTTTCGCTGGATTTCAGCGCGCCGCGAATGTCCACATTCTCCCAATAGGGCAAGAGATGGACGAAGATCACGTCGACATACTGGCCGATCTCCGGCGTCAGCATCCAGGTGGACCAGGGCTCGGCGGTGGTGATCTTGATGCGGGCGGGCAGCGCGTCGCGCACCTGCTGGATGTAGGTGTTGAGCTGGTCGGGTGAAACATAGCCGAACAGCTGCGTCTCGTTGCCCACGATCACCCGGTCGATGGTGCGGCGATTGGCCAGGGCGGTGCGAATGCCAAGCTCGATTTCCTTTTCGTTCTTCTCAAGGTCGGCGCTGATCCAGATTCCCAGCGACACGGTCATGCGGTAGCGCCGAGCGATTTCCGGCACCTTGTCCATTCCGCCGTCCACCGTGTAGGTGCGGATGCGGCCCGTCAGCTTGGAAAGCTGCGCCAGATCGCGGTCGATCCGCTCGGCAGGAACTTCCTTGGTCTGGCGCTGGGTGAAAAGACGGCTGGGACTGTAGGCGATGCCGCGCACCTGCCCGTCCCATTCGGGCGCCACCACCGTGTAATCGCGGCTGGTCCAGAACAGCGCGCTGGCCGCCACCACCAACACAAGCGCGACGGCACTGCGCAAGCGCCCGCCGCCCAGATGTCGCGCGGTCCAGAACCGGGTGAAGACGGCGCGCAGCACGTGTTACTGGTCTTGGCGTTCGCTGGGGTCGGGGATGTAACCCTTTTCGCCGCGCTTGGGGAGCGGCGTGACCTTTACAAGCCGGATATCGAACAGCAGGACCTGATTGGGTGGGATGGCGCCGTCGCCCGCGCCGCGCACGCCATAGCCCAGATTGGGCGGAATGGTCAGCAGCCAGCGATCGCCTTCGCGCATCAGCTGCAGCGCCTCGATCCAGCCGGGGATGACGCTCTGCAGTCGCATGGTGGCCGGCAATCCGGGCGAGGTGCCGTCGAAGATGATTTTGTTGATCAGTGTGCCGGTGTAATAGACCGTCACCGAGTCGGCTGCGGTCGGGCGTTTGCCGTACCCGTTCTGGATAATGCGGAACTGCAAGCCGCTGGGGCGGGTGATCACGCCCTTCTTCACCTTGTTCTCTTCAAGATATTTCAGGTTGGCTTCGATGCTCAGCGCGTCGTCCACCGCGGCCGCGGGCCCCGCCCAGCCAGCCATCAGAACAACCGCAAACACAGTCCAGAACCGCTTCATTTCAGTCTCCGAAAACGCACCGGCGCCCCCGCCTGCCCCACCTTAGCGCGATGCGGCCCCGGAGCCATAGCGCCAGAAACCATGGAACCCGCACATCACGGCGAAAATTTGCCCCATTGCTTAACCCTGGAGCCCAGATTTTTCAGTTTTGAGAGGGATCAGGTGAATTTGGTCGCCAGATGGACCAGGACGGCCAGGCCGAACAGGCCCACCAGAACGCCCGAGCCCCGGTTGATGGCCCGCATGGCCTTTTCGTCGATCCGGGTATGGAAAAGGCCGATCAGCGCGGTCAGGACCAGCCACCACAGGGCCGAGCCGCCGAACACCCCGGCGACCACCAGGCTGGCGTCGGTAAAGCTGCCTGCCCCGCCCGCAAGTCCGCTCAGGCCGGCGAACATGCCGCCAAAGAACATCAGCGTGGCCGGGTTGGTGATGGTCAGAGCGAAAGTCGAGAGCATCGCCTTGCCCAGGTTGGTGCCGCTGCGGTCCACCCCGGTTTCCGGACAGCGGGGCGCCACCGGCGCGAAAAAGGACCGCCAGCCATACCCGACCATCAGAACGCCGCCGATCAGCTCGATGATGGAGGAATAGCCATGGATCAGCTGGGCGATCCAGGTCAGGCCAAATCCGGTAACGGCGGCGAATATCCCGTCGCCCAGGGCCGCGCCCAGGCCGGAGACAAAGCCATTGAGCGTGCCGAAGGCGAAGGTGCGCCGGATGCAGATCAGGTTCACCGGTCCGATGGGGGCCGCCGCGATCAGGCCCATCACGACACCGGAAAGGACCAGATACAGTATCGTCATGCCGGCTCGAGGGTTTCCACGAAGCGCACCGGCGCGCCGCCCGCGGTCCCCACGCTGGCAAAATCCCGCATGATGGTACGGCCGCGCAGGATGGTTGCGACCGGCCAGCCCTTGGTCTTCATGCCGTCGAACGGTGTCCAGCCGCAGGTCGAGGCGATCCACTTGTTCTGGATCTCGCGCGTCAGGCCCATATCGACGATGGTGAAATCGGCGTCATAGCCCCGCGCGATGCGGCCCTTTCCGGCGATGCCGAAGATGCGCTGCGGGCCCGAGGCCGTCAGGTCGATGAACCGCTCCAGGGTCAGGTTCCCCTTGTTGACGTGATCCAGAAGGATGGTGGCAAGCGTCTGCACCCCCGGCATGCCCGAGGGCGTGTCGGGATAGATCTTGTCTTTTTCCTCGCGGGTGTGCGGCGCATGGTCGGAACCGATCACGTCGATCACGCCGGTGCGCACCGCTTCCCAGAGGGCCAGGCGATGGCTTTCATCCCGGATGGGCGGGTTCATCTGGGCATAGGTACCCAGGCGCTCATAACATTCCGGCGCCGACAGCGTGAGATGCTGCGGCGTGGTCTCGGCGGTGGCGATATCCTTGGCCGCGGCCAGCAGCGGAATCTCGTCGCCAGTGGTGATATGCAGCACATGCAGCCGCCGTCCGGCGGCGCGCGCCAGGTGCAGCACCCGCTCGGTGGACATGCGCGCGGCTTCGGCATCGCGCCAGACCGGATGGGTTTGCGGCTTACCACGTTCCGCCAGATGCTTGCGCGCGATCATGCGGTCTTCGTCCTCGGAATGGACTGCGACCCGGCGCTTGCCGGATTTCAGCGCCGCCAGAATGTCTTCTTCCTTGTTCAGCAATAGCGTTCCGGTCGACGAGCCCAGGAACGCCTTGATGCCGCAAACGCCCGGCATTTTTTCGAGGGTTGCGAGTTCGGCGATATTCTGCGGGGCCGCACCAACGTAAAACGCATGGTCGCAATACATCCGGCCTTTGGCGCGGGCCAGCTTGTCCTGGATCGCCTCGGCGGTGGTGGTCGGCGGCACGGTGTTGGGCATTTCAAACACGCTGGTGACACCGCCCAGGATCGCCGCAAGGCTGCCGCTGGCGAGGTCTTCCTTGTGGGCGTTGCCGGGCTCGCGAAAATGCACCTGGGTGTCCATCACCCCGGGCAGCACATGCAGGCCCTTGGCCTCGAATACTTCAGCGGCTTTGGCCCCCGTCAGGGATCCGATGGCGGCAATGCGGCCGCCAATCACCCCGACATCGCCCTGGGCGATGCCATTGGGGGTGGCGACGATGCCGCCCCGGATCAGGAGGTCAAAACTCTCGTGATTTTTCATGCTCATAGCTCCGGCAGTTAGCCTGCCCATCCCGCCCTTGGCAATCTTGACGGAGGGGATTAACTGGGATGGATGGAACCCGCATTGCTCGACGACCGCGCCATTATCGCAATTTCGGGCCCCGAGGCGCGCGAATATCTGCAGGGCCTTGTGACAAATGATGTCACAGGCGGACTTGCGCCCGGCACGGCCCTGTATGCCGCCCTGCTCTCGCCGCAGGGAAAGATCCTGTTTGATTTCTTCGTCACCGAAGGCGACGGCGCGCTGCTGCTGGATTGCGCCAAAGCGTCGCGTGAAGTTCTTCTTAAGAAGCTCAAGATGTACAAGCTGCGCGCAAGGATCGAGATCGAGGCCCGTGACCAGCTTGCGGTCTACAGCAATCTGCGGGGCCATCCCGAGAATCGTCCCACACCTTATGCCGACCGCGCCATCACCTTTGCGGACCCGCGCATGGCCGCATTTGGAAATCGCAGCATCGGCGCGATTGCGGAGATGCCGGCCAACCTGCCGGGCCCGCACGCCTATCACCAGATGCGGCTGGCGCTGGGTGTGCCGGAAGGGATGGATTTCGGGTTTGAGAAAATCTTCGCCCTGGACGGGGGGCTGGAAGAGCTGCACGGCGTGTCCTTCACCAAGGGCTGCTATGTCGGCCAGGAACTGACCTCGCGGATGAAACATCGCGCCACCGCCCGCAAGCGCATCGTCACGATTGCCGCCGAAATGGATTTGCCGGGCAACGGCGCGGTGACCCGTGGTGGTAGCGAAATTGGCGAAGTTCTCTCCAGTTACGGCAAGACCGCATTCGCGCTGGTCCGTCTGGACAGGCTGGAGGAAACGCAAGGCGACATAGCCGCCGCTGCCATTCCCGTTACGCTGACAAGGCCCCAATGGCTGGGATAGAGAAAACGCGCTGCTGGTGGCCGGGTGAAGACCCGCTCTATCTCGCCTACCATGACAGCGAATGGGGCGTGCCGGAGCATGATGCCCGCGCCTTGTATGAAAAGCTTGTGCTGGACGGATTCCAGGCCGGACTGTCCTGGATCACCATTCTGCGCAAACGGGAGAATTTCCGCAAAGCCTTCCACGATTTCGATCCTGAGAAAATCGCCCGCTACAATGCCCGCGACATCGACCGGCTGCTCAAGAATGAAGGCATCATCCGCAGCCGCGCCAAGATCGAGGGCGCGATCAAGGGCGCCCGGCTGTTTCTGGAAATAGAAGAGAAAGACCGCGGCGGCTTTCACGATCTGATCTGGAAGCATGTCGGCAGCAAACCCCAGGTCAATCGCTTCAAGGATCGCGGCGACGTGCCGGCCCAAACCGAGATGAGCCTGGACCTGTCGAAGGAACTGAAACAGCGCGGCTTCAGCTTCTGCGGCCCCGTGATTGTTTATGCCTTCGCCCAGGCCATCGGCATGGTCAATGATCATCTGATCACTTGCTTCAGGCACGAGGAATGCGCCCGCCTCGCCCGCACGTGATCCGAATCGCGCAGCGGCGCGTAAGCGCAGCATGAAACCCGTCATCGTCTGGTTTCGCCAGGACCTGCGGCTGGCCGACAACCCTGCCCTGAATGCGGCCGCCGCGACCGGCGCGCCGCTGGTATGTCTCTATGTTCTGGACGACAAATCCCCCGGCGACTGGAAGATGGGCGCCGCTTCGCGCTGGTGGCTGCACCATTCCCTCGCGGCGCTGGGCAAATCGCTCAAGGGTCATCTGGCGCTGCGCCGGGGTGATGCCGCGTCTGTCCTCAGGTCGGTGATGCGCGAGAGTGGCGCGGACCGGATTTTCTGGAACCGAGGCTACGAACCTTTCGCCGCGACGCGCGACACGGCGCTCAAGGCCGAGCTTGGCGAGGCGGCGCAAAGCTTCAACGGCGCGCTGCTGCACGAGCCCTGGGAACTGAAGACACAGGGTGGCACGCCGTTCCGGGTGTTCACGCCTTTCTGGAAAGCGATGCGGCAAAGGGATGTCCGCGCCGCCCTGCCCGCGCCGGGTAACCTGCGCTTTCATGCGGTCAAAAGCGAAAAGCTGGCCGACTGGAAGTTGCTTCCGGCAGAACCGGACTGGGCGAAAGGCTTTGACTGGACGCCGGGCGAGAAATCCGCGCAAGGAGCGCTGTACGACTTCCTGGAAGACATCAACGATTACGCCCGCGCCCGCGACCTGCCGGATCGGGATGGCACTTCGCGCCTGTCGCCGCATCTGCATTGGGGCGAAATCTCGCCGCGCCAAGTCTGGCATGCGGTGCGCGCCCATGGCCACAGCGCGGGCAGCGAGACCTTCCTGAAGGAGCTTGGCTGGCGGGAATTCTGTGCCCAACTCCTGTTCCACAATCCCGCTCTGCCCACACAGCCGCTGGATCAACGCTTTGCCAAGTTCCCCTGGCGAAAAAGCGAGAAGGATTTCCGCGCCTGGACTCGCGGGCAGACCGGCATCCCGATCGTCGACGCCGGCATGCGCCAGCTCTGGCAGACCGGCTGGATGCACAACCGGGTGCGGATGATTGTGGCCAGCCTGCTGATCAAGCATCTGGGCATCCATTGGCGGCGCGGCGAGGAATGGTTCTGGGACACGCTGGTCGATGCCGACCTGGCCAGCAACAGCGCCAACTGGCAGTGGGTGGCGGGCTGCGGCGCTGACGCCGCGCCGTTTTTCCGCATCTTCAATCCCGTGCTCCAAGGCAAGAAGTTCGATCCCGCCGGCGATTATGTCCGCCGTTTTGTACCGGAGCTGAAAACTTTGCCCGACAGGTATATTCACAGCCCCTGGGAGGCACCCCAGCCGCCCCGAAATTACCCTGCGCCCATCGTGGATTTGGCCACCGGACGGATGCGCGCCCTCAGCGCTTTCAAAGCCTTGAAGCACTAGACCGGGCCGACTAGGTTCCGGTCATGCAGATAAAGCATGACATCGTCGCCGCCATTGGCGGCACCCCGCTGATCCGTTTGCGCCAGGCGTCCGAGGCCACGGGCTGCGAAATATTGGGCAAGGCGGAATTTCTCAATCCCGGCCAGTCGGTCAAGGACCGCGCCGCGCTGTTCATCATCCAGGACGCCATCCAGCGCGGCCAGCTTCGTCCCGGCGGCACCATCGTCGAAGGCACCGCCGGCAATACCGGCATCGGCCTGGCCACCGTCGCCAATGCGATGGGCTTTAAAACCGTGATCGTGATCCCCGATACCCAGAGCCAGGAAAAAAAGGACGCGCTGCGCCTGTTGGGGGCGGAGCTGATTGAAGTGCCTGCGGTGCCGTACAAGAACCCCAACAATTACGTGAAGCTGTCGGGACGGCTGGCCGAGCAATTGGCGAAGACGGAAAAGAATGGCGCGGTCTGGGCCAACCAGTTCGACAATGTCGCCAACCGCCAGGCGCATGTCGAAGGCACCGGCCCGGAAGTCTGGGCCCAGACAGATGGCAAGGTGGACGGTTTTGTCTGCGCCGTTGGCACCGGCGGCACGCTGGGCGGCATGGCCATCGCGCTGAAAGAGCGCAACAGGAATATCCGCATCGCCGCCGCCGATCCGCTGGGGGCGGCGATCTACAGCTGGATCAAGAGCGGCAAGCTGGAAAGCCATGGCGGCTCCATCACGGAGGGCATCGGCCAGGGCCGCGTCACCGCCAACCTGGAAGGCGCGCCGATCGACGATGCCTATCAGGTGCCGGACGAAGAAGCGCTGCCGATCATCTTTGACCTGCTGCAGCATGAAGGCCTGTGCATGGGCGGCTCGACCGGCATCAACGTGGCCGGCGCCATCCGTATGGCCAGGGACATGGGCCCCGGCCATACCATCGTCACCATCCTGTGCGACTATGGTAACCGCTATCAAAGCAAGTTGTTCAATCCGGCGTTCCTGCGCGAGAAGGGCCTGCCCACGCCGCCATGGCTGGCGGAGCGGCGCGCTGCCATCGCAGTTCCTTATCAATGAGCGATCTGGTGTCCACGGCCAATCTGGTTTCCACAGAATGGCTGGCCGCGCATTTGAACGATGTGCGGGTGGTGGACGCCTCCTGGTACATGCCGAACGAAAAACGCGATCCGCACGCCGAGTTTGAAGCGGCGCATATTCCCGGCGCGGTGCATTTCGACATCGACGCCATCGCCGACCGCTCCACCGATCTGCCGCACATGTTGCCGACGGCCGACACGTTTGGGCAGGCTGTGGGCGCGCTGGGCATCGGCAATGACCACACCGTGGTGGTCTATGACGGTTCTGGCATCTTTTCGGCGCCGCGTGTGTGGTGGATGTTCAAGGCCATGGGCCATGACAAGGTGAAGGTGCTGGACGGCGGCTTCCCGAAGTGGCAGCGGGAAGACCGCGCTGTCGAGACAGGCCCCACCCCTCCCGTCACCCAGACATTCCGCGCCGCGCCGCGCACCGGGATCATCCGCAATTTTGATGACGTGATGGGCACCGTGAAGGACCGCAGCGCCCAGATCGTCGATGCCCGCAGCCCCGGCCGCTTCACCGGCGGGGAAAGTGAACCCCGCGCCGGCGTGCGCGGCGGTCACATGCCCGGCGCCGCCAATGTGCATTTTCGCACCTTGTTGACCGATGGTACGTTCAAGCCGCCGGCGCAGCTGCGGGCGATTTTCGTCGCCGCCGGCGTGGACCCGGGAAAACCCGTCGTCACCAGTTGCGGCACCGGCGTCACCGCCGCCATCCTGATGCTGGCGCTGGACGATATCGGCGCGCGCGACGTGGCGCTGTATGATGGCTCCTGGACGGAATGGGGCGGTCGCCCCGACGCACCGGTAGTGAAGGACTGACATGGCAAGGGCAGCCCGGCGCATTCCCATGACGGTGACGTTTCTGGAAATGAACGCCAAGCCCACCGCCCTGCCCCCGCCCCAGCCGCGCGGCAAGATCGCCCTGCTGAAGTGCGAGAAGCCCCCAACCCATTTCTACCGCTATCTCTACGATACGATCGGCGCCGATTATTACTGGGTGGACCGCAAGAAGCTGACCCCGGAAAAGCTGGCCGAGGTGATCCACGACCCGCTGAACATCCTGTATGTTCTGTATGCGGAGGGAAGTCCCGCCGGCCTGGCCGAACTGGACCTGCGCAAGGAGGGCCAGGCCAACATCTCCTATTTCGGGTTGATGCCCGAAGCCATCGGCAAGCGCCTAGGGTATTTCTTCTTCTACCATACCTGCGTCAATGCCTGGATGCAGCCGATCAAGCGGCTGACCATCAACACCTGCACACTGGATCATCCCCGCGCCCTGCCGCTATACCAGCGGCTGGGATTTACTGCTTACGCCCGTGAAGAACGCTTTGTTGAACTACCTTAGAGTTTCGGGGGAGTCGCCATGAGTATCGTCGTTCTGATCGGCATCGTCATCACGATCGCCACCGGCATTCCGGTTTACTTGCAGATGCGCAAGCATCCGCGGGGGCTCAAGGTCCTGTTTTTCGCCGAGATGTGGGAGCGTTTCTCTTATTACGGCATGCGCGGGCTGCTGATTTTCTACCTGACCCAGCACTGGATGTTCGATGATGCCGCCGCCAACAGCCATTATGGCGCCTACACCTCGCTGGTCTATCTCTTGCCTCTGATCGGCGGCGCCCTGGCCGACCGCTATCTGGGCACCCGCAAGGCCATCATCTATGGCGCGGTGCTGCTGGTTCTGGGCCATGGCCTGATGGCGTTCGAGGGCGGCCCGGCAAAGCAGTTCCTGGTGCATGACGGCGCGCGCTATGAAGTGGTGACGGGCGACACGCCGCGCCTGGTGGTGGACGGCACAGCCTATACCTATGCGCCGAGCACAGATGGCGGCCTGGCTATTGCCGAACTGCCAGCCGACGCGGCGCTGCCCGCGACGCTGGCCCCGGGCAGCTATTCGACGATCGAAGAACGCAATCCGCTGTTCCTGTCGCTGTTCTATCTGGCGCTGGCGCTGATCATCATGGGAGTCGGCTTTCTGAAGCCCAACATCTCCACCATTGTCGGCCAACTCTACAAACAGGGCGATCCGCGCCGGGACCCCGGCTTCACGCTCTATTATTACGGCATCAATCTGGGCGCCTTCTGGGCGGCGATCCTGTGCGGCTTGCTGGGCGAAACCGTGGGCTGGTGGGCAGGCTTTGGCCTTGCGGGCCTGGGCATGCTGGCGGGCCTGGTGGTGTTCGTGCGGGGCAAGGCGGCGCTGGAAGGCAATGGCGAGCCGCCGGACCCCGCGCAGCTGGCCCGGAAAGTCGCGGGGCCCCTGACGCGCGAGCATCTCATCTATCTTGGTGGGCTGTTGGGCGTGCTGGTCGTCTGGCTGCTGGTCCAGCGCAACGAAGCGGTGGGCGTCTTGCTCACTGCCGGGTCGGTGATCGTGCTGGGCTATGTCGGCTGGTACATCGCGGTCAAATGCAACGCGCGGGCCCGCGCCGACATGATACTGGCGCTGCTGCTGATCGCGGGCGCGGTGGTGTTCTTCACCCTGTTTGAACAGGCCGGTTCGTCGATGAACCTGTTCGCCGACCGCAACACCCAGTTGCCCGATGGTTTCACCGCCGCCCAGACGCAATCCTTCAACGCCGGATTCATCCTGCTGTTCGCGCCGGTTTTCGCGATCCTCTGGACCTGGTTGGCGAAGAGCAATCTCGATCCGCACCCGCTGGTGAAATTCGGGCTGGGACTGGTGCAGGTGGGTGCTGGGTTCCTGGTTCTGGTCGGAGCGGCGGGGTTTGCCGATGCGGACTACCGCCTGCCGCTGATTTTCCTGGCGCTGGCCTATCTGCTGCACACTACCGGCGAACTCTGCCTGTCGCCGGTCGGCCTGTCGGAGATTACCAAGCTGTCGGTGCCGGCGCTGGTCTCCACCATGATGGCGATCTGGTTTCTGTCCAGCAGCTGGGCACAGTATCTCGGCGCCTTCATCGCCGAACTGGCCGCCAGCGAAACGCTGGGCGGCCAGGTGGTTGATCCGCGCGCCGCACTGGAAACTTCGCTTGGCGTCTTCAACGTGATCGGCTGGGCCGGCGTCGGAAGCGGCGTGCTGTTCTTCCTGCTCAGCTTTGTCTGGCAGCGGCGGGCGGTTCCGCAATGACCGACAAGGACAAGCCAGAGACCATGGCCGTCTCGGTGGGGCGGATGAGCGAGACGCATTTCGGCGTGGTCAACACGCCGGTTTATCGCGCCTCCACCATTCTCTATCCCGATCTGGCGGCGGTGAAAGCCAATACCCAGCCTTACACCTATGGTCGGCGCGGCACACCGACCACACGCAGCTTCGAAGAGGCGGTGAGCGCGCTGGAAGGCGCCGCCCGCACCGTTACCGTGCCCTCGGGTCTCAACGCCAATGCGCTGGCCATTCTGTCGGTCTGCGGCGCGGGCGATCATCTCCTGATGGTGGACAGCGCTTATGAACCCACCAAGATCTTTTGCGAGCGCACCCTGAAACGCTTTGGCGTGGAAACCACCTATTACGCCCCAACCGACGACATCGCGCCGCTGCTCAAGCCCAACACCAGGGCGGTGTTCTGCGAAAGCCCCGGCTCGCTCACCTTCGAGGTTCAGGACATTCCCGCCATCGTGAAGGCGGCCCACGCAAAAGACGTCTCCGTCCTGATGGACAATACCTGGGCAACGCCGGTCTTTTTCCAGCCGCTGAAGCACGGCGTGGACCTGTCCATCCAGGCGGCCACCAAATATGTCGGCGGCCATGCCGATGTGATGCTGGGCTATGTTTCTGCCAATGACAGCCATGCGGCGCGGCTGCACGACACCCATGGCAATCTGGGCCTCTATGCCAGTGGCGATGACTGTTTTTTGGGCTTGCGGGGCCTTCGCACCCTGCCCATCCGGCTGGCGCGCCATCAGGAGACCGGCCTGACGCTGGCCCGCTGGCTTGCCGCGCGGCCCGAAGTGGCCCGCGTGCTGCATCCGGGACTGGAAAGCGACCCCGGCCATGCCTTGTGGAAGCGCGACTTCTCGGGCGCCTGCGGGTTGTTCGGGCTGGTGCTGAAGCCCGTCCCCGAGGCTGCCGTGGCCGCCTTTGTCGACGGGTTGCAGCATTTCGGGATCGGCTATTCCTGGGGCGGGTTTGAAAGCCTGGTCATTCCGGCGCATATCAGGCGCAGCACCAAGACCTTTGCCGCGGAAGGCCCGGTGCTGCGCATTCATGCGGGACTGGAAGACGCGGGCGACCTGATTGCCGACCTTGAAAGAGGCCTGATCCGGTTGAAAGAGGCCCGGCTGAAAGAGAAAACGTGACCGACCTTCTGACCCATCCTGACTTCGTCTCGGCGGTCAAATTCGACGACAAGGGCCTGGTGCCGGTGATCGCCCAGAGCGCGGCGACCGGCCAGGTCTTGATGTTCGCCTGGATGAACCGCCAGACCCTGGAAATGACCCTGGCCACGGG